>JBKKCN010000719.1:0-7704 GCA_046712525.1 Candidatus Rokuibacteriota bacterium | reverse complement strand
GACTTCAGGCGCTCATGAACAGCCTGCTCGAGCTCGAGGCTCGCGGAGGCAACGGCGTGGTCACGCTGCCCGATGGCCTGCGGCTGGAGGTCGGGAACCTGGACAAGGTGTTCTATCCGCAGGCGGGGATCACGAAGGGCGAGCTGATGCGGTACTACGTGTGGGCCTCGCCGTTCATTTTGCCCGCGCTCGCCGAGCGGCCGCTCGTGATGCGGCGCTTCCCCAACGGCATCGATGGACGGGCCTTTTATCAGCAGCGTGCGCCGGAGGCGGTGCCGCCGGGCGTGCGCGTGGAGCGGCTGGCCGGTGACCCGGGAGTGCCGAGCCGGCTCGTCGGCGGCTCGCTCGCGAGCTTGCTTCACATGACGCAGATGGCGGTCGTCTCGCAGGACCCGTGGCTGTCGCGCGCGCCGTCACTCGACGCCGCCGATCATGTCGCGCTCGACCTCGATCCGATGCCCGGAGTGCCCTTCATCTCCGTCCTCGATGTCGCGCGGTGGGTGCACGACGAGCTCGTGCGATTGGGCACGCCCTCGATGCCGAAAACCTCCGGGGCCGAGGGGTTGCACATCTACATCCCGCTGCCGCCGCGGACGGAGTTCGAGGCCGGTCGCCTCTTCTGCGAGATCATCGCCACCATCGTCGCGGACAGGCACCCGCGCGTGGCCACGATCCAGCGCGCCGTCACCGGGCGCGGACGAACCGTCTACATCGACTACCTGCAAAATATCCGCGGCAAGACGCTCGCGACCGCGTACAGCGCGCGCGCCACGCCGCTCGCGGGCGCGTCGGCGCCACTGACGTGGGACGAGGTCCACGCGGGCGTCGATCGCCGCGACTTCACGATCCGCACGCTGCCTGAGCGCGTGCGCGCGGTGGGCGACCTCTGGGCGGCGTTGCGACGCTCGCCGGGCGCGGACCTCGGTGCCATCCTGAGAGCATCCCCCGTCGCCCCGCCTCCGCGCCGGTCGCGGCGATGAACGACGACAGGATTGTAAAAGCGATGGTGTCGTTCCCACCCGCGGCGGCACGCCGAACCCGCCATCGTCTTGCGAGGTGCTTGCGTGGGAGGGCATCATTCTTGCGAAGGGTACGCGCTTGCGATGACAACCCCCGCGGTGGCTCGCTCTAAAACGTTGAGCGTCTGGGCTCCGGATGCTGTGCGCGTCGACCTCGTGCTCACGTCGGGCCGGGTGGCAATGCAGCCTGCCGAACACGGCTGGTGGACGAGCCCGGCCCCCGTGCCTGCCGGCAGCGATTACCGCTTCAGCATCGACGGCGGCGGTCCCCTTCCCGACCCGCGCTCACCGTGGCAGCCGGCCGGCGTACAGGGCGCGTCCCGCGTGCTGGACCACGACACGTTCGCCTGGACGGACAGCGGCTGGCAAGCGCCGCCGCTGGCCTCGGGCGTCATCTACGAGCTGCATCCCGGGGTGTTCAAGATCGTCCTCGCCTCCGAAAACTCCGTTCGTCTCGTCGCGAACGGCGTCAAGCTGCCCTCCGATTCGGTGGCAATCCTCGGCCGCGCGACGTCGCGATGACGGACGCGTGGGGAATCGCCGACGGCTACGAGGACGCGCTCGGCGTCTGGCACACCGCTCCCGACGCCACCCGCGACGCGCTGCGGGCCGCGATGGGCGCCGACGGCGCCACGCCTCCCGCGGCTGCCGTACGCGTGCTGCGGCCGGGCGACGACGCATCCATCGCCGCCCCCGCGCGCCTGAGCCTCGAGGACGGTGCCGTGCTGGACGTGCGCGGCGTGCTCCCCCGCGATCTGCCGTTCGGATATCACGACCTGCAGCCGCTCGAAGGCGGCGAGCCCATTCGCCTCATCGTCAGTCCCGGCCGCTGTCCGCTCCCGGAGGGATTGCGGGAATGGGGTTGGGCGGCGCAAGTGTATGCCACGCGCTCATCGGAGAGCTGGGGCTTCGGCGATCTCGCCGACCTTCGGCGCCTCGCCGCATGGTCGGCGCGCCTGGGCGCGGGCCTCGTGCTGATCAATCCCCTGCACGCGCCAATGCCGCGCGCGGATCAAGAAGCGAGCCCCTACTGCCCGAGCAGCCGTCGCTTCCTGAACCCGCTCTACCTGAGGATCGAGGAGGTGCCCGGCGCAGAAGGGCTCGGCGCGGAGCTGGCGCTCGTCGCCGCCGCGGGCCGGGAGCTCAACGCGCATCGCATCATCGACCGCCCCGCCGTGTTCCTGCTGAAGCTCGACGCGCTGGAGCGCATATGGCGGCGCGGCCATAACGTCGCCGGGCTCGACGCCTTTCGGCGCGAGCGCGGCCGCGCGCTCGAAGAGTTCGCCGTCTTCTGCGTGCTCGCCGAGCGGCACAAGGGCGGCTGGCCCGCATGGCCGGCGGAATATCGCCGGCCGGACTCGCCCGCGGTGGCACGCTTCGCCGCCGCCCACGCCGATCGCGTGCGGTTCCACGAGTGGCTGCAGTGGCTGCTCGACCGCCAGCTCGCGGAGGCGGGACGCGAGGTGCGGCTCATGCAGGACCTGCCCATCGGCGTGGACCCCGGCGGCGCGGACGCGTGGGCGTGGCAGGACGTCCTCGTCACCGACGCCACCGTGGGTGCGCCGCCCGATCGCTATAACCGGCACGGTCAGGATTGGGGGCTGCCGCCGATGGCGCCCCACCGGCTGCGTGCCGCGCGCTACGAGCCCTTCATCCAGACCATCCGCGCCTCGCTGCGACATGCGGGCGGCCTGCGCATCGATCACGTCATGGGACTCTTCCGCCTCTTCTGGATCCCGCGCGGGAAGTCACCTGCGGAGGGCGGGTACGTGCGATATCCCGCCGACGACCTCCTCGCCATTGTCGCCCTCGAGACGCATCGCGCGGGCGCCATCGTGGTGGGCGAAGACCTCGGGACCGTGGAAGCGGGCGTACGCGAGCAGCTGGCGGCGCACCGCGTTCTGTCCTACCGCGTGGTCTGGTTCGAGAGCGATCCGCCCGCGGGCTACCCGGAGCTGGCGATGGCCGCCGTCACCACACACGACCTGCCCACCATTGCCGGACTGTGGACGGGCGCCGACCTCACCGAGCAGCAGGCGCTCGGTCTCGAACCAAATCGCGAAGCCATCGAGCGCCTGCGCGAGCAGCTCGCCGCAGCTACGGGCGCGAGCACGGACGACAGCGTCGAAAAAGTGGTGACAGTCGCTCACCGCGCGCTCGCGCGCGCGCCCTCGGTCCTCGTCACCGCCACCCTCGACGACGCCTGCGGCGTCCCCGAGCGCCCGAACATGCCCGGCACAGTGGCCGAGCGCCCCAACTGGTCGCTCGCCCTACCGCTCCCCCTGGAGCAGATCGAGACGTCCCCGCTGGCCCTGTCGATTGCCGCCGTCCTCGACCGGGACCGCCAGCGCATTGGGGTCAGACTTTGACTTCTTAACATTTCGGTTCAGACGTCGCTGATCGCCCCGCCGCCCAGCGTCGTCACGCCCGACTGGCGGATGTTAAGAAGTCAAAGCCTGACCCCCTCGCTCGACGCCTACCGCAACGCGCCGCGATGCGAGAAGCGCGTCTCCTGGCTCGTGATGAACTCGAGCAGCGCCGCCTGGCCGCTCTCGGTGGTCTTTCGCGCGCGGGCGAAGGCGCCGGCGATATCCTCGGGCCGCTCGACGCGCTCGCTCCAGCCGCCCATGGCGCGCGCGAGATCGGCGTAGCGTCCGCCGATGTCACGGGCGCCGTACTTGTCGTGCGACACGACGAGATGCGGGATCTCGATGGCCATGGCCGAGTTGTTGAGCACGACGGTGAGGATGGGGATCCCGCAGCGCACCGCGGTCTCGAAATCGAGCCCGGTCATGCCGAAGGCGGCGTCGCCCATGAAGTTGACGCAGAACTTGTCGGGGGCGGCGAGCTTGGCCCCGATGATGAGGCCGAGCCCGGTGCCCTGTGCATGCGACTTGCCCCAGCCGAGATAGCTGCGCGGCGAGACAGCCCGGTAGAAGGGCAGGAGCTGGTCGCGCGGGCTGCCGGAGTCGTGAGTGACGATGGCCTCGCGCGGGTCGACCGTGCGCATGAACTCACTGATGACCCGGTAGGGGTTGAGCGGGATCTCTGACGAGCCGAGCGTTGGCATCCACTCCGCGAGCCAGGCCGCGCGCACGCGCTCGAGCTCGGCGCGTACGCTCTCGCGTCCGGCGGGGCGGCCGCCGTTAGCCTTCACCGCCTCGATGAACTGGCGCAGCACGAGACGCGCGTCGCCGAGGAGCGGGTAGTCGGCAGCGTAGTTCTTGTTGAGGTCGCGCTCGTCATTGGTAGCGTGGATGAGCGTCTTGCCCGCCGGGATACTGGCCGCCATCCCGTGGCGGGTGAAGCTGCATCCGATGCCGAAGACCACGTCGGCCTCGCGTAGATACTGCAAGGTGTGCCCGGTCACGGCGGGGCCACCGGTGCCGAGCGCGAGCGGATGATCCTCGGGGAACGCGCTCTTGGCCTCCATCGTGGTCATGACCGGAGCCTCGAGCAGCTCGGCCAGCTCGAGCAGATCGTCGGAGGCCTCGGCGTAGAGCACACCCTGGCCCGCGTGAATCACCGGCCGCCGCGCCGCGCGAAGCACCCGGGCGGCAGCCTCGACCTCGCGGACATTGGCGCCGGCCGACGTCACCTTGACCGGGCGGTACGCGTCGATCAACGCCTCCGGCACGTCCTCGTTCAGGACGTCGGCGGGAATCTCGACCATCGCCGGACCTGGGCGTCCCATGCGCATCACGCTGATGGCGCGGCGCATGACGTCCGCGACCTGGCTGCCCAGGGTGATCGTCTCCACGGACTTGGTCACCGACGCGAACGTGCGCGCCGAGCTGAAGAGGGGAAAGACCTGGGCACGGTCGCGCGGGTGCCCGAGCGGCAGGAGCAGCATCGGCGTGGAGTCAGAGTACGCGGTGGCCACGCCGGGGAAGGCGTTCTCGGCCCCGGGGCCGTACTGCATGCAGAAGACGGCGAGCGTCTTGCCGTTCTTCACCCGCGCATAGCCGTCGGCGATCCCGACGCCCACGCGCTCCTGGCGGCACAGCACGGGGCGGATGTCGGCCTTGGCCGCGGCCTCGATCACCGGCGTGGTGGGATAGGCGCTCAGGAACTCGGCGCCTTCGATCTTGAGAATGCGGGCGATGGCATCGACGACTTTCACGCTGGACGCTCCTTAGCTTTTCGGCTCCGCGATGAAGACCGGGATCCGCCGGGTGGTCTTCGCTTGATACTCCGCGTACGGCGGAAAGGCGGCGAGGGCGAGCTTCCACAGCCGCGCGCGCTCGGCCTCGTCGTTGACCTCGCGAACCTGCATCGGCTGGACGGCGGTGTGGTCGCGGATTTCGACCGCGGGGTCGGCGCGCAGGTTATAGACCCAGACGGGGTGCGTGGGCGCTCCTCCCACCGAGCCGACGAGAAGGTACTTGTTGCCGTCCTTGACGCGCATCAGCGGGGTCTTGCGAACCGCGCCGGTCTTGTTGCCCTTGTGCGTGACGATGATGACCGGCAGCCCGGTGTCGCGGAGCGTGGTGCCGTCCTTCCCACCGCTGCGCTCGTAGAGCTCGACCTGGTCGCGCACCCACTGCCTGGGGCTGGGGACGTAGTCTGGCATCGCTTCCTCCTCGTGAATTCGTGACGTAGCATAGCCGACCGTGGTGTCCGCCGATACCACCGAACGTGTCTCGTCGGCGTGAGAGCGCCTTGACCGCGCGGAGCGCAGCGGCTAGGTTCGAGCACGCTGGACACCCTCGAACTGGAGGCGGCGCTATGAGAACTCGCCGGCTGTCGTGGATGGCCTTGGTGCTCCTGCTCACTACCCCGCTGGACGCGGCCGCCTTCGATCTCTTCCGCTACGAGGAAGCGACGATCGCCGACATTCACGCGGCGTTCAAGGCGAGGACACTGACGTGTCGCGGGTTGGTCCAGATGTACCTCGACCGCATCGAGGCGTACGACAGGAAGGGTCCGGCCCTGAACGCAATCGTCGTCACGAACCCCGACGCGCTGAAGGTCGCCGATACTCTCGATGCCAGATTTGCGCAATCGGGCCCCGTCGGCCCCCTCCACTGCGTGCCGCTGATCGTGAAGGACAACTACGAGACGACGGACATGCCAACCTCGGCGGGGTCGCTCTCGCTGAAGGGCGTGATGTCGAAGACGGACGCGTTCCAGATCAAGAAGCTCCGGGAAGGGGGCGCCATCATGCTCGCGAAGAGCAACATGGCGGAGTTCGCCTTCGATCCGATGGAGACGGTCAACTCGTTGCTGCCCGGTTACACGCGCAATCCGTACGCGCTCGATCGCGTCACGGCGGGCTCGAGCGGCGGCACCGCCGCCGCGGTGGCCGCGAACTTCGGCACCGTCGGACTCGGCACCGACACGGGCAACTCCATCCGCGGGCCGGCGTCGCACACGAGCCTGGTCGGCATCCGCTCCACGATGGGACTCACCAGCCGCGACGGCATCGTGCCGCTCTTCCTCGACAAGGACATCGGCGGTCCCATGGCGCGCACGGTGACGGATGCCGTGGCGATCTTCGATGTCCTCGCCGGCTACGATGCGGCGGATCCGGTCACCGCGGCCAGTCAGGGGAAGCGGGCAGACAGCTATCTGAAGTTCCTGGACAAGGACGGTGTCCGGGGCACGCGGCTCGGCGTCGTGCGGCAGCTGTTCACCCCGCAGAACACCGATCCGGATGTAATGAAGCGCATGGAGCAGGCGCTCGCCGATCTGCGACGGCTGGGCGCACAGATCGTCGATCCCGTCCACATCGCCGAGATCGACACCATCCCACCGGGCATGCTGTTCTGTTTCCGCTTCAAGTTCGACATCAACGACTACCTGCCCCGACTTGCGCCGGGCGCGCCAGTGAAGACGCTGGAAGACATCATCAAGTCGGCGAAGTTCCATCCGTCGATGAAGCGGCTGCACGATCGTCAGGCCGAGCCGCCACTGGCCGAGAACCCGCGCTGCACGCAGGTGGCCCAGAACACGCAGCGTCTTCGCGAGGCCGTGCAGAAGGTGATGGACGACGGCACGCTCGATGCGCTCGTTTATCCAACGTGGGCATTCCCTCCACGCATGATCGGCGACCTCAATACGCCACACGGCAACAACAGCCCGCGGCTGTCGCCACCGACCGGCTTTCCCGCGATCACCGTTCCCATGGGCTTCGTGCGCGACACCTTGCCGGTCGGGCTTCAGATCCTGGGTCGCGCCTGGAGCGAGCCAACCTTGATCAAGATCGTCTACGCCTACGAGCAGGCAACGCGGCACCGCCGTCCGCCGGCCAGTACCCCGCCGCTGCCGGCGCGTCCGTGAGGACGATCGGTTCGTCGCCGACGTGAGCCGCGCCACTGACGCTGAGCGCTTCGTGTCGGTATCGACCAGCGTGGTACCGCCGTCGCGGGCGGTGCCGGCGAAAGGCCGCCAGTCAGTTCTGAAATCCGAAGAGCCGCCAGCCCGCCTCTTCGCGCCGCGCCACCTCGGGCTCGCTCTGCCATGCGAGCATGGGGATCCAGCCGAGGAAGGGCAGGCGACCGGATATCTCACCCGTCGTGTAGATCCACACGGTGCCGTCGACGAGCTGCACCTGATCGATCGTCACTTTTGTGCGTATCGCGTCGTAGAGCTTGAACATCGCGAGGATCTGTTGGCGCAGGTCCGCCTTGGTCAACCGGTCAACCCACCGCTCCGGTACTGCTCCGACACGTGCGCGAGCACC
>JBKKCN010000718.1:0-3181 GCA_046712525.1 Candidatus Rokuibacteriota bacterium | reverse complement strand
CGGGAGAGATCAAGGAGCTGCGGCTCATCCTCAAGGCGGACGTGCAGGGTTCGCTGGAAGCGGTGGGCGACGCCCTGGAGCGGCTGTCCACGGAAGAGGTCAAGCTCAAGGTGATCCACAGCTCCGTGGGCGCCATCAACGAGTCCGACGTCATGCTCGCGTCCGCCTCCGGCGCCATCGTGCTCGGCTTCAACGTCAAGTCCGAGCCGCAGGCGACGAGCCAGGCGCAGGCCAACGGCGTGGACGTGCGCAACTACAACGTGATCTACGAAGCGGTGAACGACCTCAAGGCCGCCCTCGCGGGCCTGCTCGCCCCCGAGATCCGCGAGACCGTGCTCGGCCGCGCGCAGGTTCGGCAGATTTTCAACATTTCCAAGCTCGGCCCCATCTGCGGCTCCTACGTGATGGACGGCAAGTTCGTCCGGGTATCGAAGATCCGCGTGAAGCGGGGGGAGACGGTGGTGGGCGAGGGCACTGTGGGCTCGCTCAAGCGCTTCAAGGACGAGGTGCGCGAAGTGCTGGCCGGCCTCGAGTGTGGTATCGGCGTGGAGGGCGTGAACAACATCCAGCCCGGGGACACCCTCGAGGCGTTCACGACCGAGGAAGTGGCGCGCACGCTGTAGCGTCCGCGCCGCTTGCATCGCCGTGTCGGTTGCGCGCGTGGCGCTGGGGATGGTGGAGCTCCACCTCCCCGACGTCGACTCCCTGAAGGGCAAGCGGCACGTGCTGCGCGGCCTCAAGGAGCGCGTGCGCGCGAAGTTCGAGTGCTCCGTGGCCGAGGTCGACCACCAGGACATGTGGCAGCGCGCCACCCTCGCCGTCGCCTACGTCTCCTCCGACGCCCGGCATGCCAACGAAGTCGTGTCCAAGGCCATGGACTACATCGAGGACAACGTCGAGGGCGAGGTCATCGAGACCGCCGTGGAGATTCTCTGATGCAGGGCAAGCGACTCGAACGCGTCAACCAGCTCATCAAGGAGGAAGTGTCTGCCGTCCTGCAGCGCGAGCTGAAGGATCCCCGCCTCGGCTTCGTGACCGTGACCGACGTGGAGACGTCGAAAGACTTACGCGTGGCGAAGGTCTTCGTCTCCGTGCTCGGGGACGACAAGCAGTGGACGGCCTCGATGGCCGCGCTCGGCAGCGCGCGCGGCTTCATCCGCAGCTGGCTGCGCCAGAACCTCGACCTGCGCGTCACCCCCGAGCTCGACTTCCGTCCCGACCGCTCCATGGAGCACGCGGCGAAGATCCAGTCGCTGCTCAAGAAGGTGCAGCCCGAGGACGGCGCGTGAGCGCACCTGCGGTGCCGGCGGAGGCGCTGGCGCCTTTTGAGCGTCCGCCGGGCCGTGCCCTCATGCTCGGGCACGTCCATCCCGATGCCGACGTGCTGGGGACGCTCCTCGCGCTGGGGCTCGCCCTCGACGCGCGCGGGTGGACGGTGGTGTATGGAGGGCCGCATCCCGCGCCCGGCGCCCTCGATTTCCTGCCCGGTGTCGAGCGCTACCAGGTGCTGAAGTCGATTCAGCCCCCCTTCGACGTGGCCGTGCTCACCGACTGTCCGAATCACGACCGGACTCTGGGCCTGATCGATCAGGCGCGCGCGGCGTCGACGACGATCGTGAACATCGATCACCATCCCGACAACCGCCGTTACGGCCACGTGAACTGGATCGACGTCTCCGCGGCCGCCACGGGCGAGATGGTGTACCGGCTCCTCGTGGGCCTCGGCGTGAAGCTCACGCCTGCCATGGCCACGAACCTCTTCACGGCCATCCACACCGATACGGGCTCCTTTCGGTACTCGAACGTGACGCCGGAGACGTTTCGGATCTCGGCCGAGCTCGTCACCGCAGGGGCACAGCCGGCGGCGGTATCGTCGGCGCTCTACGAGCGGCGGGCGCCGGACTCGCTGAGTTTTCTCGGCGCGACGCTGTCCCGTATCCAGGTCAGCGAGGATGGACGGCTCGCGTGGCTGGCGCTGCCGGCGGGCGCCGTGCCGGAGTCGTTCATCGAGTCCGAGGACCTGGTGAACTACCCTCGGTCCATCGGATCGGTGCGCGTGGCGTGCTTCCTGCGCGAGATCGGTGACTCCGTCAAGGTCAGCCTGCGCGGCAAGGGTGACGTCGACGTGAACCGGATCGCGGGCCGCTTCGGCGGCGGCGGCCACGTCAACGCCGCCGGCTGCACGATCAAGGGCAGCCTGGATCGGGTCACCGGCGAGGTGCTGGCGGTGGCGCGGGCGGCCATCGCGGACGCTGCACCCCGGTGATCTCCGGCGTCCTGGTCCTCGACAAGACGTCCGGCGTCACCTCGTTCGACGCGGTCTCGCTCGTCCGGCGCCGCCTTGGGGTGCGCCGCGTCGGCCACGCGGGCACCCTCGATCCTGCCGCCACGGGCGTGCTGCCCATCCTCATCGGCGAGGCGACGAAGCTCATGCCGTACCTGATGGACCAGGACAAGGAGTACCTGACCACCATTAGATTCGGCATCACGACGGACACGCATGACCTCAGCGGCCGCGTGGTGGCCACGGCCCCCGTGCCCACGCTCACGCGCGAGGCGGTCGAAGCCGCGTGCCGGCCGCTGACGGGACGGCTCATGCAAGTGCCGCCGATGTATTCCGCCGTGCACCACGAGGGGCGCCGGCTCTACGACCTCGCCCGCGAGGGCGTGGAGGTCGACCGGGCGCCGCGCGAGGTCGTCGTGCACTCCATGACGGTGGAAGCGGTGGGTGAGACGAGCGCCGTGGTGCGCATCGTGTGTGGCAAGGGCACGTACGTGCGGGTCCTCGCCTGCGATCTCGGCGCGGCCCTCGGCTGCGGGGCGGCGGTGGAGCGCCTCGAGCGGACCCGGGTGGGGCACTTCGACGCGCGCACCGCGCTGAGCTGGCACGATCTCACGGAGCAGGACGCCGATGCGCTGTGGGCGCGTGTGTTGCCGCCGGAAGCGGCGCTCGCGGCGTGGCCGGCCCTGCATCTTGCACCCGAGGAGGTTCGCCGCTTCGTGCACGGCCAGCCTGTCGACGTGACGGCCCCCGCGCGGGATCGCCTGGTCAGGGTCCACGACGACCTGGGCACCCTGCTCGGAGTGGGCGAGATCGAGGCCGGTGGCACGCGGGTCAGGCCGGTGCGCCTGCTCAATGCGGATCGTTCAGGGACTCGAGTCCTACCCGCCTGACGGCGCG
>JBKKCN010000717.1:0-4177 GCA_046712525.1 Candidatus Rokuibacteriota bacterium | reverse complement strand
CCCGCATCCGGCTGCGAGAGGACGCGCCCCACGCCGAGCAGGATCGTCGTCTCGCGCAGCCGTTCCTGGGCCTCCGCGTAGAGCCGGGTGTTCTCCAGCGAGAGCGCGAGCTGGCCCGCGATCGCGAGCGCGAGGTCCTGCTGCCAGTCCTGGAAGGGTGTGGCGCGCTCGACAGAGTCGAGATGCATGACCCCGATCACCTGGTCGTGGCGGATGAGCGGCACCACCATGTACGAGCGCATCCCGTAGGCGTCCACCCACTCGGGCGGGATGAGATCGGTCACGCTCGTGTCGTCGATGAGCACCGGCCGCCGCGTCTCCATGGCGCGCGCGTAGGCGGGGATCTCACGGGGAGTGTAGGGCCGGTGCGCCATGAAGGCTTGCCACAGCTCAGGAGACCGACGGCCATCCGCGAACTGCGACATGAGCGGCAGCACGCGGTCGTCCTCCCAGAGCTCCATCGAGCACCGGTCCACGCGGCAGACCTGGGCCACCTTCACCGCCACGCGCTTGAGGAGCTGGCGCGAGTCGAGCGTGGAGTTCAGGATCTCGGCCACCTCGAGGAGGGCGCGCGTCTCCGCCAGCCGCCGGGAGGTCTCCGAGTACAGGCGCGCGTTCTCGAGGGCAACGGCGGCCTGAGCGGCGAGCGAGCCCATGAGCGACGAGGTCTCCGGCGTCACCGGCGAGGAGGCCGCGCGGTGGACCGAGAAGGCGCCCACGAGACGGTCGCCGATGGCGATGGGATAGGCGGTGATCCAGCGCAGGCCGTGGCGCAGCATCTGGCTGGCGTCGATGAAGCGGTCGTCCGTCTCCACGTCCGTCCATAAGATGGGCTGGCGATGCGCGGCCACCCACCCCACCGCGCCCTCCCCGAGGGCAAGGTCGTCACGCAGCTCGCGGGCGAGCTCGGCGTCGCCGTACGTGAGGGCGCGACGGAGCCGGCGCGTGACGGGCTCGTAGGCCCACACGCTCGCGTAGGGGGCGTCGAAGAACTGGGCGATGGCGCGCGCGAGGTTCTCGAGCACCTCCTGCGTGTTGAGCGAGGACGACACGAGCCGGTTCACCTCTTCCAGCGCGCGCAGCCGGTCCGCGTATGCGCGCGCCTCCTCGTACAGGCGCGCGTTGCGCATGGCGGCCGCCGCCTGCTCCGAGAAGGACTGCAGCAGGTCCATCTCGTCCGCGCCGAAGTCGTAGGGGCGCGGACCGACGAGCATGAGGACGCCCATCAGCGAGGCCTGGTGCATGATGGGCGCTGCGAAGAGGCTCGTGAATCCGCGCGCGCGTGCCCACTCGGGGTTGGCGAAACGGCCGTCCTCGAAGATCTCGGGGATGCTCACCGCGCGACGGTGCGCGGCCACCCATCCCACCGCGCCCTGCCCGAAGGCGAGCTCGGTGATGGTGATCGGCTCCCCCGCCACGTCCGTGGAATAGGCCCGCAGATGCAGCGTGCGCGTGCTCTCGTCGGCGACCCAGAAGCCGACGAAGGGTGAGCCCATGAACTCGGCCGCGGCGCGCGCGATACCGCCGAGAACCTCCGCCATGTCGAGCGACGACGACACCAGGTGGTTGAGGTGAGCAAGCGTGCGCAACCGCTTGGCCCGCACGTCGGCCGCCTCGTAGAGGCGCGCGTTCTCGATGGCGATGGCCGCCTGCGCCGTGAAGCTCTCCAGCAGCACGAGGTCCTCCGCGAGCAGCGGACTCGCCTCTGCGCCCACGCGGTTGATGGCGATGACGCCGAGGAGGCGGTCGCGGAGAAGCAGGGGCTGCGCCATCGTGTGGCGCAACCCCGCTACCACCCACGAGGACAACGCCTGCGGCGAGCGCGCGTAGTCGTTGACGAGGAGCCCGCGCCGCTGCTCCGCGCACGTCCCCACCACGCCTTGTCCCGGCGCCAGCCGCTCGCGGGACATCGGGGTGCTCCCCGTCCACGAGCGGATGACGAGCGTGCCGTCGTCCTCGAGCACGTAGAGGGCGCCGTCGGACGAGAAGAGGCTGGCGGCGCGCTCGACGATGAGCTGGAGCAGGCGGTCGCTGTCGAGCTCGGCCGCCAGCTCGCGCTCGATGTCGGCGAGGGCGGCGATCTGCCGCCGCCGCGCCCGTTCCATCGAGAACAGCCGCGCGTTTTCGAGCGCCAGCGCCGCCTGGTCGGCGAACGTCTGCAAGAGCGCGCCTTCCTGCTCCGAGAAGATCCGGCCCGGGCGGTCGGCGATGCCGAGCACGCCCACCACGAGACCCTTGGCGCGCAGGGGCGCGGCGAGCACCGCGCCGTCGGCGGAGGTCCGCATCACGGATCGCAGGTCGTGGGACACGATGATCGTGTCGTCGGTGGCCACGTCGGCGGACCACACGACGCGGCCCATGGTGACCGCGCGACCCAGGACGCCCGTGCCGGCGGGCAGGATGTGGCCGGGCTCGATCGCCTCCCGCGCGCGGCCCCACACGCCGAGGGCGACGAGGGAGCCGTCCGCTTGCAGCAGGCGGAGCACGGACGACTGGGCGCCGAAGAGCGGCACCACGCTCTCCACCGTGCGCTCCACGACGTCGGAGACATCGAGGCTTTCCGTGAGCCGCTGCGCCAGCCGCGCCAGCTCTTCCGCCTCGTGGCGGCGCCGGGTGGCCTCCGCGTAGAGCTGCGCGCTCGAGAGGACCAGCGCGGCCTGATCGGCGAAGGCCTGGGCGAGCCGGATCTCCTCCGCGGAGAACACGCGGCCCGCGCGGTCACGCACGGCCAGAGCGCCGATGATCTCTTCCCGCACGACGAGAGGCACGGCGAGCACGGCGCCGAAGAACGCGCCGTCAGCCCACTGCGCCATCTCGGGGCGCAGCGTCAAGCGGTCGTCGGCCCCCACGTCGGACGACATCACGGGACGCCGCTCGATGATAGCGAGCCCGGCGGCACCCTCGCCGCGGCGCAGCACGATGTCGTGCGGGGCGCGCTCGCCCACGTCGCGCGCGATGGCAATGGCGCTGAGGTCCTCCGTGACGGGATCGAGGCGGAAGAGGATGGAGGAGAGCGCGCCCAGCAGCGTGCGAACGCTATCTGCAACGCGCTGGGCGACCGAGTCCGGATCGAGGTTGTCCGAAAAGAGGCGGCCCACATCCGCGAGCGCCCGCATGCGCGCCGCCTGGCGGGTGGCCTCTTCGAACAGGCGCAGGTGCTCGATGGCGATGGCGGCCTGGCCCGCGAACGCCTCCGCCAGCTCCTGATCCCGCGCAGTGAACGGCCGGCGCGCGCGGAACGTGAAGACGCCGATGATGCGCTCGCCCACGGTGAGCGGCACGCCGAGATAATTCGTGTAACCGAGACGAAGGTCGGCGGCGAGATGCTCGGGGACGAGTCCCGACAACGCATCGATGGACGTCATCAGGGTGCGGCCGGAGGCGACGACCTGGCCGCTGAAGCTCTCGCCGATCTTGATCCGCTGCCGCAGCATCGTCTGAGAGGCGGTGCCGGCGAGGCCCGCCACCACGAGCTCGTCGCCCTCCACGAGGCGGAAGCCCGAGTTGTCGACGGCGAGCAGGCGTGCCGCCTCGTCGGCGATGGAGCCGAGCAGCGTCTCCATCGACGCCATGGCACCGATCTTCTTGTTGATGTCGAGCAGGGCGGTGAGGTAGGCGTGCCGCGTCTGCTCTTCCGCGAAGTGGCGCGCGTTGTCGAGGGCGATGGCGGCCTGATCGCCCAGCGAGCGCAGGACGCCGATCTCCTCGTCGCTGTACCGGTGGCGCTCGCCCACGGCGATGGCAAGCACGCCCAGGAGGCGGTCGCCTACGAGCAGCGGCACGCCCGCGAACGACACCAGCCCTTCCGCGCGCAGGCGCGCCGTGTCCAGCGTGCGCGAGTCGTCGGTGACGTCCATGATGGTGAGGGCGGCGCGGGTGGCGGCGATGGTGCCCACGAGCCCTTGCCCGACGCGCATGCTCCGCACCTTGTCGGCGGGCAGCTCCGGACCGGCCATCCCTGCCAGCGACAGGTGCTCGCCGTCGGGGTCGAGCAGCCACACCCGGGACACGGAAGAATCGAACAGGTCTCGCGCGGCGGACGCCACCCGCTGCACCACTTCGTCCGCCGACAACGTCGCCGCCAGTGTCTGCGCCATGCGCGTGAGCGCTTCCAGGCGGCGGCTCTTGGCCTGGGTGTCGGCGAACAGCAACGAGCGCGCGACGGCCAGCCCCATCT
>JBKKCN010000716.1:0-25500 GCA_046712525.1 Candidatus Rokuibacteriota bacterium | reverse complement strand
CTGATGACGACGCCGTTGCCCGATGTCTCCGCCGCCAGCCCCTTGGCCGTCAGCCGGCTATTGAGCTCCGCGGGCGGCAGACCCGTCACGAACACGTCGTACTGATCGGCGCCCGCCGGCGCGGCGGTCGCGCTCGGGCTCGTCGTGGGCGCGGGCGACGCCGCAGACGCGGCCGGCGCCGGCGCGCTCGTGGAGACGTCGGCCACCTTGAAGCCCTGCTCGCGCAGCTTGGCGACCAGCCGCTTGGCGGTCTCCTCGTCCTTGAAGGCTCCCACCTGCACCCAGTAGGCGCCGGTCGCGGCGGGCGTCGCCGTCTTGGCAGCAGCCGCTGTCTTCCGCGGCTCCGACGGCTTCTTCGCTGCCGGCTTCGCCGAGGTATCCGATGTCGTCTTGCTTGCCGCGCTGTCAGTCGTGACGGCCGGGTTCCTCGCCCTGCCATTCGTCGCCGGTGCCTCCGCCTTCGGCGTCACCGTCGGCAGCTCCGGTTTCGCGGACTGATCGGCGGGTGTCGCCGCCGGCACGTCAGCCTTTGCGACGGGGCCGGGCGGCTTCGCGGTGGGTGCGGCGGGCTTCGCGGCGTCGGCCATCGGGACCGGCGGTGGCGTTGCGCGGGGGGCCGTCGGCGCCGGCAGGGCGCGTGACAGCGCCGAGCTCGTGCCGTCGGCGGGCTGGCTCGTGATGGACCCCGCGGGTGGGCGCGCCGGCGTCGGCGAAGGCGGCGGCGACGGCTGCGCCGGCATGGGGGCCGATTTCACGATGGCTTGCTGCGTGGGCGGAGGGTTCACCGCGTCGAGGATGTACGGGACCGCCACCGCTCCCACGACACCGAGAACGATCAGGATGAGGACGGCGCGAAACCACGTGGCCGCGAAGATCGAGCGCGGCGGTTCTTCGTCGTACGTGTCCGGCTCCAGGTCGTCGTTGCGGTCGTCGCGATCCGGGCTCATTGGGCTCGATTCCGCGATCTCATGCGCGGATCGTAGCACAGACGTTGGTATTTCCATGCTTTCCACGGACGCCGGGGAGGCCCCCCGCGCCCCCCGATTTCGGCTGGGGTCCTCAGCGCTGGGCCCTCCTTGGCGCCGGCCGCGAGTGCTTGCGGCCCTGCCCCTTGCGCAGCGACACCCGCAGCGGCGTGCCCACGAATCCGTAAGCGTGGCGCAGCGACTTGACGAGGTATCGCTGATAGGAGAAGTGGACCTGGTCCGGGCGGTTCACGCGCACGGCAAAGGTGGGCGGCCCCACGGCCACCTGGGACGCGGACTGGATCGCGAAGGGCTCGCCCGCCACGGACTGCGGGCGCCGCTCCACCGCCTCGCGCAGCGTCTGCGTCACCTCGCCCGCGCCGATCCGCCGGCGCGCTTCCGCCGCCACCTGGTCGATCGTCTCGAACACCTCGCGGATGCCCTCGCCGTGCACGGCGGACGTGAAGCACACGGGCGCGTACTCGATGAAGGGCATCTGCTCGCGGAGCTGCTCGACGACCTCGGCCTTGCGCACCGTGCGCGCCGGCACGAGGTCCCACTTGTTGACGACGACCACGAGGGCGCGCCCGGCCTCGTCCGAGTACCCCGCAATGTGCGCATCCTGGGCGGCGAGGCCTTCGGTCGAATCGAGCACGAGCAGCGCCACCTGGCATCGCTCCAGGCTCTTGAGGGCCATGATCACCGCCAGCTTCTCCAGCGGCTCGCTCACGCGCCCCTTGCGCCGGATGCCCGCCGTGTCGACGAGGACGTACGGCTTGCCGTCATACGTGAGCGCGGTGTCCACCGCGTCGCGCGTCGTGCCCGGCGCGTCGTGCACGAGCACACGCTCGGCGCCGATCATCGCGTTTACCAGCGACGACTTACCCACGTTGGGGCGGCCGATGACGGCGATGTGCACGGGGGGCTTACCGCCGTGCGGGACCGCCGAGGGCGGCGTGCGATCGCGCAGCGCTTCCAGCATCTCGGCCACGCCGCGCCCGTGCTCGGCGGACACCCCCACGGGCTCGCCGAAGCCGAGCCCGTAGAGATCGGCCACCGCCGCCTCCTGGCCGCCGCCGTCCACCTTGTTACCCACGAGGACCACGGGCTTGTTCGACTTCCTCAAGATGACGGCGATCTCCTGGTCGAGCGCGGTCGCGCCCGTGCGCGCGTCCACGACGAAGGCCACGAGATCGGCCTCCTCCACCGCCGTGAGCACCTGCCGTCGCACGCCTTCGATGAGCGGCTCCACCGAGCCGGGATCGAAGCCGCCCGTGTCGATGGCCGTCGCCTGCCAGCGCTCGAAGTTGACCTGGCCGTACAGGCGATCACGCGTGACACCGGGAACGTCGCGTACGATCGCCTGGCGCCGCCCCACGAGCCGGTTGAAGAGCGTGGACTTGCCGACGTTGGGCCTGCCCACGATGGCGATGATGGGGCGAATCACGCGCGCAGCGCCTGCACGAGAGCCCGCGGTGCGGGCTCCACCATCTGTACCCCGACGCCGAGGTCCCGCGCGAGATCGGCGGGGGTGACGTCGTCGAGGAACACGCCCTCGCCGTCGCGCAGGCACACGGCGGGCACGAGAACGGCATCACCGAGGTCGCCCACCCGGGACAGCTCACGCTGAATATCTTCGCCCGTGAGGAGGCCCGTCACGCTGATGGTGCCGCCGAAGAAACGGTTCGGCACCGCGACGACGCGCGCTGCGAGCTCCCGGAACGGCAGCCGCGCCACGAGCGCCGCCAGGCGCGGAGCGTAGAGGGCGCCGCTCACGATCGTCAGCGTGCGCGGCACGGTGGCCGGCCGCAACCGCCTGAGCATCGAGTCGAAGTCGTCCTCAAAGCGGCGCACGAGCCCGATACCGTCCTCGGCGATCGTGAATCCTTCGTAGGCATCGGCGGCAGGCACCGCGGCCGCCGCCTGGAGATAGACCTCGTCGCCGAGAAAGAGGAAACGGCTGCCGAGCGACTTCGAGAATTCCGCCTGCCAGCCGGCCACGGTCTGCACGAGGGCGCGCGCCTCGTCATCGGTGAGCGTCCGGAGCGACGGCAGCCGCGCGCGGTGGCTGGTGAGTCCCACCGGCACGATGGCCGTGGTCGTCACGTGCGGGTGCAGCGGCGCCAGCTCTCGCACCGTGCGCTCGAGGTGCGGGCCGTCGTTCAGGCCCGGACAGAGCACGATCTGCGCGTGCATCCGGATGCCCGCCTTCGCGAGCCGCTCCATGCGCGGCAGGATCTCGGCGGACAGGCGCGGGCGGCCGAGGAGCTCGTGGCGCAGCGCCGGGTCCGTCGCGTGCACAGAGATGTAGAGGGGCGACAGCCGCTGCTCCACGATGCGCGCAAACGCGGCCTCGTCGAGATCGGTGAGCGTGATGTAATTGCCGTGCAAAAAGGACAGCCGATAATCGTCGTCTTTCACGTACAGGCTGCGCCGCATCCCCTTCGGGAGCTGGTGGATGAAGCAGAAGACGCACTTGTTGGCGCACGTCGAGATCTCCGCCGCCTTCGGCGCTTCCAGCTCCAGTCCCAGATCCCATCCGGGCCGCCGCGTCAACCGCAGCGAGTGCTGCGCGCCCGCGCGCTCGATGGTCAGCCGCAACCGGTCCTCGCCGCCATGGAACTGGAAGTCGATGACGTCGCGGATGACGGCGCCGTTGAGGGCGACGATGCGATCGCCGGGCGCGAGGCCCGCGGCCGCCGCGGGAGTCTTGTCCCGCACGGCGGCGACGACGACGCCGTCAGCGGAGGAACGCGGTTTCATGCGAGGAGGAATCCCGCTCGTCGGTGGGCGCCACGCTGAGGTATCGCATCCCCTGCACCAGGTACTGCAGGCCGGAGACGATGGTGAACGCCGCCGCCACCCACATCGCGATCTCGAGGCCGAGCGGAATCCTGAAATATCGAGCGGTGAGACCGAGCAACACCGTCGCGATCTGGAAGAAGGTGGCCGCCTTGCCCGCCCACGTCGGCCGCGGATAGATGCGCCCGCCCACCATGTGGATGAGCAGCGCGCCCACCACCAGGATGACGTCGCGGCTGATGACGACGGCGGCGATCCAGAACGGTAGCGCCTTGAGCCAGGTGAGCGTGACGAACGACGAGATGAGCAGCATCTTGTCGGCCATGGGGTCGAGAAAGGCGCCGAGGCGGCTCTGGCTGCCGCGCTGGCGCGCCACGTAGCCGTCCAGCAGGTCGGTGAACGCCGCGAAGGCAAAGACGACCAGCGCGCCTCCCGGCCGCTGGTAGACGAGCAGCGTCACGAAGACCGGAATCAACAGAATGCGGAGTACCGTCAGCCAGTTCGCAAGTCCCATGGTCGAAACGCTTCAGTCTAGCATTCCGGTGGCATCTCTCGCCCTACACCGCGCCCTACACCGCGCCCTACACCCGGTAGGGCGCGAGGCCGGCCATGACGTCGTGCGGGAGCTCGAGCTGCAGACGCACGTGGTCGGCCTCGTCCGCGCGCGTGAGCACGCGCCCGCGCTCGTAGCAGAGCGCGAGCGCGGTGCCGTCGCTATGCGGGATCCGGAGCGTGACGGGCTCGCCCGCCGGCAGCGCCGCCTCGATGGCGGCGAGCAATGCCGGCATCCCTTCGCCGGTGGCGGCCGAGATGGGCACGCCCGCGCGCCGCGCCGCGAGCGCCTCGAGCCCGGCCCCGCGCTCGACGCGGTCGACCTTGTTGAGCGCGAGCACGGTGGGCCGGTCGATGACTTCCAGCTCCTTCAACAGGGCCTCCACGGCGGCCATGTGATCGTCCATGGAGGGATGGCTGGCGTCCACCACGTGCACGAGCACGTCGGCGTCCTGCAGCTCCTGCAGCGTGGTGCGGAAGGCCGCCACCAGCTCGTGCGGCAGCTTGCGGATGAATCCCACCGTGTCGGTGACGATGAACGGCCGCCGGCCGGGATTGTCGACCATCCGCGCCGCGGGATCGAGGGTGACGAAGAGCTGGTCCGCCGCCGTGAACGTCGCGCCCGTGAGACGGTTGAGCAGCGTCGTCTTGCCGGCGTTCGTGTACCCGACGAGGGCCACCACGGGCACGCCCGCGCGGCGGCGGCCGTCGCGCTGCAAACGGCGGTGCACCTGCACGCCCTCGAGGTCGCGCTTGATCTGGACCACGCGGCGGCGGATCACGCGCCGGTCGGATTCCAGCTGCGTCTCACCGGGGCCCCTGGTGCCGATGCCGCCGCCGAGCCGCTCGAGGTGCTTCCACTGGCCGACGAGCCGGGGCAGCAGGTAGGTGAGCTGCGCGAGCTCCACCTGCATCTTGCCCTCCGCCGTGCGCGCGCGCTGCGCGAAGATGTCGAGGATGAGCGCGGTACGGTCGATCACCTTGATGCCGAGCGCCTCCGACAGGTTGCGCTCCTGGATGGGCGACAGCTCGTCGTCGGAGATGAACACGTTCGCCTTCAGCTCCGCCGCGCGCTCGCCCACGGCCTCCACTTTCCCTTTGCCGAAGTAGAGCGCGGGGCTCGGCGAGTCGCGGTCCTGGATGACGCGATCGACCACGGTGGCTCCCGCCGCCGCCGCCAGTCCCGCCAGCTCCTCGATCGATTCCTCGACTTCCCACTTCCGCTGCGACTTGCGTCTCACGGAGGCGATGATGGCGCGCTCCGGCCCGCGCCGCCGCACGTGTCCGTTGCCATTGTTGATCTGTCCGCCCACCACTTTGCCCGCCCGATCCGGTCCGCCGCGATGTCGTGTCACCCGATGAGGCCTCCCCCTGCGAGTCTCGCTTCGAGCGCGGCGGCGGCATGCTCCAGGCCCGCCTCCGGCTTCATGTCCAGCCACTCGATGCCCGGCTCACGATTGAACCAGGTCCATTGCCGCCGCGCGTAGCGGACGGTGTCCCGCTGCATGAGCCGCAGCGCCTCGTCGGGCGGCAGCTCGCCGCGCACCACCTGCGCGAACTCCCGATAGCCGATGCCTTGCATCGCGGGCAGAGCGGGAGCGTATCCACGTGCGAGCAGCGCCCGGACCTCGTCGGCCAACCCCGCCTCCACCATCGCCGTTGCCCGCGTCCGCAGCCGGCGCGCGAGCGCCTCGCGATCCATCGTCAGCCCCACGTACAGAGTGTTCCACGCGGGCTCGCCGTCGCGCCACGCGCGCTGCTCGTCGCCCACGGGGGCGCCCGCCCGCACTCGCTCCAGCGCGCGCATGACGCGCACGGAATCGTTGGGATGCAGCCGCAGCGCCATCGCGGGCGCCTCTTCACGCAGCCGGTCGTGCAGGGCACCGCGCCCATGCTCGGCCGCAATCCCCGCCAGTTCGGCCCGAAAGACAGGATCGGCGGGCACGGCGGCGTCGAGGCCCCGCAGCAGCGCGCGGATGTACAGTCCGGTGCCGCCCACGACCACGGGCAGCCGGCCCCGGGCATGGATAGCCGCAATGGCGGCGACCGCGTCGTCGCGAAAGCGTGCCGCCGAGTACCGGTCGTCGGCATCCACCACGTCTACCAGGTGGTGGACGACGGCGGTACGCTCGGCGCGCGTGGGCTTGCCCGTGGCCACGTCCATGCCGCGGTAGACCTGGCGCGAGTCCGCGCTCACGACTTCCAGGGGGATACGGCGGGCGAGGGCGACGGCCGCGGCCGTCTTGCCGACGCCCGTCGGCCCCGCGATCACCAGCAGGGGCAGGCGCTCCGTCATGACATCGAGTCTACGCCTACCAGTTGCGCTTCAGCTCCCGGCGGATGTCCTGCATCGAGACCCGGCTCACGATGGGCCGGCCGTGCGGGCAGAAGTACGGGGTCTGGGTGACGGAGAGGTCGCTCACCAGCCTCTCCATCTCCTCGCGCGCCAACGGCGTGTCCGCCTTGATGGCGGCCCGGCACGCCACGAAGGCCAGGGCGCGATCGAGGGCGGGCTCCCCCGCCTTGGGGCCGCCCAGCTCGTCCACGGCCGCCTCGAGCAGCCGCCTCGGCTCGTCGCCCTTGAGCAGGCTGGGCACGGCGCGCACGAGCACGGCGGTCCCCTGCAAATCGAAGTCGAAGCCGAGGCGCTCGAGGGGCGCGCGCCATCGATCGAGGAGCACACGCGCGCCGGGCGGCAGGTCCAGCGTCTCGGGAAACATCAGCGCCTGCGCGGGGGCGGGGCCGGCGTCGAGCTCGGCGCGCAGTCGCTCGAAGAGAATGCGCTCGTGCACGACGTGCTGGTCGAGGAAGAACACCTCGTCGTCGGAGGTGGAGATGATGAACGTGTCCTGCACCTGCCCCAGCACGCGACCGAAGAGCCTCGCCGCCGCCGGCGCCGGGACCGCCGCGAAGAGCGCGCTCTGCTCGGCCACCATGCCGGCGGGCGCCGCCTCCCACGTCATGGCGGGCGATCCCGGGGGGACGACGGCGGGCGCCCGCAGCGCCTCGTGCAGCGCGGCGATCACCATCTCCTGCACGAGGCGCGGGTGGCGGAAGCGCACGAGCGCCTTCGTGGGGTGCACGTTGGCGTCCACATCCGCCGCAGGCAGGCGGACGGCAAGGACCACCAGCGGAAAGCGGTCGCGCGACAGCAGCGGGCGATACGCGGACAGCACCGCCTGCAGGAGGGCGGGGTCGCGCACGGGCCGGCCGTTCACGATGATGACGATGTCGTCGCGCCCGCCGCGCGTGACGTCGGGCGGGCTCGCGTAGCCTCGCACGTGCACACCGTGCTCGTCGCGGTCCACCGGCAGCAGCCGCTGCGCGAGATCGTAGGTCCACAGCGCGCCGATGCGCTCGCGCAGGCCCGCGGCAGCGGGGGCCGTGAGCACGGCGCGGCCGTTGTTGGTCACGCGCAGCTGGACGTCCGGATGTGCGAGCGCGAGCTGCGCGAGGGCGCGCAGGCTCGCCGACAGCTCGGTGGAGGCGGCCTTGAGGAATTTCAATCGTGCCGGAGTGTTGAAGAAGAGGTCGCGCACCTCGATGGTCGTGCCCGTCTCCGCAGGCATGTCGAGCCGCACACTCACCTCGCCCCCCTCGCCGCCCAGGCGCAGGCCGGCGAGGGCGCCCCGCGCGCGGCTCGTCACCGTGAAGCGCGACACCGCGCAGATGGCGGCGAGCGCCTCGCCGCGGAAGCCGAGCGTTTCGATGGCGTCGAGGTCCTCGTCACGCGCGAGCTTGGAGGTGGCGTGGCGCTCGAGGGCGAGCGGCATCTCCGCCGCCGGCATGCCGGCGCCGTCGTCGCCGACGCGGATGAGGGCGGCGCCGCCGTCGCGCAGGTCCACGGTGATCACGCCCGCGCCCGCATCGAGCGCGTTCTCCGCCAGCTCCTTCACCGCGGAGGCGGGGCGCTCCACCACCTCGCCCGCCGCGATCTTGTTGACGAGATGGTCAGGCAGGCGCCGGATGACATTCTGTTTAGAAGTCAAAGCCTGACCCCCGGCAGATGATCGAGGAGCGCCACGGCTTTGCCGGGGCGCTGCCGAGCGTCGGGGGGTTTGGGGGGCCCTTCGAGGCCCCCCATGTAGTCAATCGAGCGCCACGGCTTTGCCGCGGCGCGACGAGCATTGGGGGCTTGGGGGCCCTTCGAGGCCCCCATCCAGATCAACCGCGAGTCTGCTGCTGCCACTTCGCGAGAAGGTTGAGCGCTTCGATGGGCGTGAGATGGGCGAGATCGATCGTTGCCAGCTCCGCCGCCAGCGGGTCGTGTGCGGGGGCGAAGAGGCCGAGCTGCGCGGCGTCGCCGATGTCCGCGCTCGCCTGCCCCTGTTCCTCGAAGCGGGCGAGCAGCGCCTTGGCGCGCGCGATCACGGGCAGCGGCAGGCCCGCCAGGCGCGCCACCTGGATGCCGTAGCTGCGGTCGGTGGAGCCCGCGCGCACCTTGTGCAAAAAGACGATCTCGTCGTTCCACTCGCGCACGGCCACGTGGAAGTTGCGTACGCCGGGCAGCCGTCCCGCGAGCTGGGTGAGCTCGTGGAAGTGCGTGGCGAAGAGCACCTTGGCGCCCGCGGCGCGCTGGTGCAGGTCCTCCACCACCGCCCACGCGATGGCGAGCCCGTCGAAGGTCGAGGTGCCGCGCCCCACCTCGTCCAGCAGCACGAGGCTGCGCGCGGTCACGTTGTGGAGGATGCTCGCCGTCTCCACCATCTCCACGAGGAAGGTGGACCGGCCGCGCGAAAGATTGTCCTGCGCGCCCACACGCGTGAAGAGCCGGTCGACGAGGCCGATGCGCGCGGAGCGGGCGGGCACGAAGGCGCCCATCTGGGCGAGAACCACGATGTGTCCCGTCTGCCGCAGGTACACCGACTTGCCCGCCATGTTGGGCCCCGTGAGGATCACGATGCGCGCCTCCGCGTCGAGCGCCACGTCGTTGGGCGTCACCGGCGTGCCCGCACGCGCCTCCAGCACCGGGTGGCGGCCTTCCACGATGTCGAGGGCAGCACCGGTGTCCACCACCGGCCGCACGTGCCCGCGCACGTGCGCGACCTCCGCGAGCGCTGTCACCACGTCGAGCTGAGCGAGCGCGCGCGCCGTCGCCAGCAGGGGGCCCGCCTCGCGCGCCACGCGCGCGCGCACCTCGGCGAACAGCTCCTGCTCCAGCCGCCGGCGCCGCTCGTCGGCCCCGAGCACGCGCGCCTCGTATTCCTTCAGCTCGGCGGTCACGTAGCGCTCGGCACCCGCCAGCGTCTGGCGCCGGATGTATTCCGGCGGTACGCGCGGCACCTGGGCGTGCGTGATCTCGATGCCGTAACCGAAGACGCGGTTGTACCGCACGCGCAGGCTCCCGATCCCGGTGCGCGCCCGCTCACGCGCCTCCAGCCCCGCGATCCAGCGCCGCCCCTCCGCGGCGTCGGTGGCGATGGCGGAGAGGCCGTCGTTCCAGCTCTCGCGGATGACGCCGCCGTCCGCGAGGGTGGCGGGCGGTTCGTCGACGAGGGCGGCCATCAAGACATTGCGCAGCTCGCCGAGATCGGCGAGGGCGTGCCGCGCCTCCGCCACCAGCGCACAGTCGATGGACTTGACCGCCTCGCGCACGGCCTCCAGCGGTGCCAGGCACGCGCGCAGGCCCACGAGGTCGCGCGCGTGCGCAATGCCCAGGGTGGCCCGGCTCGTCAGCCGCTCCACGTCGTTGATGGACCGCAACACATTGCGCAGCGCGCTCCGGGTGGCGGGCGCCTCCACGAAGGCGGCGACGGCGTCCTGACGGGCCTCGATGCGCGCGGGCTCCAGCAGCGGCTGCAGCAGCCAGCGACGCAGCAGGCGCGCACCCATGGGCGTGACGGTCTCGTTGAGGACACCGTAGAGCGAGTGGCGCGCGCTGCCGTCACTGGCCTCCAGCAGCTCGAGCGTCTGCACCGCCGTCTCGTCGAGCGTCATGCAGTCCGCGGCCGTGAGCCGCTGCAGGCGCACGAGGTGGCCGAGGCTGTCGCCCTGCGTCGCGCGCACGTAGCCGAGCGCGGCCGCCGCCGCCTGCGCGCCCACCGGCATGTCGCCCACCCCGAAGGCGTCGAGCGACGTGACGCCGAAGTGCGCGCACAGCTCGGCAGCGGCGCGACGGCCGCCGAAGAGCGTGGGATCGGCGAAGGTGAGGGCGGCCCCGGTCGCCTGCATCCGCTCCAGCAGCTCGCGGCCCTCGGTGCGCAGCGTCTCCGCGAGCAGGATCTCCGCCGGCCGCCGCAGCAGCGCGGCCTCCAGCACCGCGCCCTGCTCGTCGAGGTCTTCCCCCGCCGAGAATTCGCCCGTGGAGACGTCGAGCAGGGCCACGCCCGTCACCGTGCCCGCGCGCGCCACCGCGAGCAGGAAGTTGTCGCTGCCGCTGCGCAAGTAGGCGGTGTCGGTCATCGTGCCCGGGGTGATGACGCGCACGACGTCGCGCTTGAGCAGCTTCTTGCCCTTGCCCGCGCCCTCCATCTGCTCGCACACGGCGATCTTCTGCCCCGCGTGCACGAGGCGCGCGATGTAGCCGTCGGCAGCATGATGCGGGATGCCGGCCATGGGCGTGGATTGCCGCGACGTGAGGGTGATGGAAAGCAGTCGCGCCGCCAGCTCGGCGTCCTCCAGGAACAACTCGTAGAAATCCCCGAGACGGAAGAGCAGGAGATGATCGGGATACCGCGACTTCAGCTCGCGGTACTGCTGCATCATCGGCGTCTGCGCGCCGGGATCAGTCACCGAGCGCCCCGCGCAGCCGGGCCCACGTCTCGTGCAGCTCTTCCGGCAGCACGCGAACGTCGCCCAGCACCGTGATGAAGTTCGAGTCGCCGCTCCAGCGCGGCACCACGTGCACGTGCAGGTGATCCACGATGCCCGCCCCCGCCACCCGGCCCTGGTTCAGGCCGACGTTGAAGCCTTCCGCGTGGTACTCGGCGCCCAGCGCCGTCACCGCCCGCTGCACCAGGCGTATGGCGTCCGTGAGCTCGTCCGGCCGCGCCGCCGTGAGCGAGCCGACGTGACGGTTGAGGACGGCCATGACGTGCCCGGGGGCGTACGGATACGAGTTGAGGATGAGAAAGGCGTGCGCCGACCGGTGCACGACGAGAGAGGCGCGGTCGTCATCGCCGGCGAGGGCGTTGCAGAACACGCAGCCGGACGCGGGCTTGGCACCACCGATGTACGCCATGCGCCACGGCGCCCACAACCGCTGCACTCCGGGCGCGGACTCCTCAGGCGTTGACGAGCTCGCGCAGCCGCTTGCCGACCTTGAAGAACGGAACGCGCTTCTGCGGAACGTCCACGCTGGAGCCGGTCTTGGGGTTGCGGCCCTTGCGTGAATTGCGGTGGCGGATGCGGAAGCTGCCGAAGCCGCGTAGCTCGACCTTGTCACCCTTGGCGAGAGCATCGGTGATGTTGTCGAAGACCGTGTTAACGATCGTCTCGGTCTCCTTCTTCGTCAGGTTCGACAGCTTCGAGACTTCGTCGATGAGATCCGCTTTGGTCATCGTCGTCGCACCTCAGATAACCTCAAACGTTGGACGCCGCCCGCCGGCTTTGCTCCGCGCCGTCGATCAAACTTGATGGGCACGCTAGCACGCCCCTTAAAAGAATGTCAACGCGAATAGGCAGTTAGCTTCACTGTGACGCCACTCCCGGCGGCACCGAAAATCCTCGCAATCGCAGCCACTTGGCATCGCGACCACCCACGGGTCGATACGGATAGTCCAGGCAATTAATCACACATTTGCAGCGTATTAGAGTTGATCACCGACTATTCAACTCGAGCTATTTCGAAATACTGTCGGGCTCAATCCATCAGGTAAAGCGGGGTCTTGAACACGGGCAGGGCCGGCGTGAGCAGGCTGCGCGGATCGACTCCGACCTGGTTGCGCACGAGGTCCAGGAGCGAGAACGACTTTCGCGGCAGCACCACATAGGGCGGCATGGGCAGACCCGCCAGCTTGGCGGCGGCGGCGATGGCGTCCTCGAGGCTGCCCAGCTCGTCGACCATCTTGAGCCCCTTCGCCTGCGTGCCCGAGAAGACACGGCCGTCGGCGAACTGAGCGACTTCGGCCCGGTCAAGCTTGCGGCCCGCGGCCACGGCGCCGATGAACTGGGAGTGCACGTCGTCGAGCAGCGCCTGCAGCACGCGGCGCTCGTCGGGCGACATGGGCCGCGAGAAATTCCCGATGTCCTTGAACTGGCCCGCCTTCACCACGATGTACTCCACACCGACCTTCTTCATGAGGTTCTCGAGGTTGGCCATCTGCATGATGACGCCGATCGAGCCCGTGAGCGTGCCCGGGTTGGCGTAGATACGGTCGGCGGCGACTGCCACGTAATAGCCGCCAGAGGCGGCCACGCTGCCCAGCGAGGCGACCACGGGCTTGCCCGCCTGGCGCAGCCGCATGAGGGAATCGTGAATCTCCTGGGTGGGCGCCACCACGCCGCCGGGGCTGTTGATGCGCACGACCACCGCGCGCACCATCGGGTTGTCACGGTGCGCCTTGAGATCGCGCACGACGTCGGCGCCGTCGATGATGATGCCTTCGAGCTCCACCACCGCCACGCGCGGGCCGAAGAGGCCCGGGCTGCCTTCACGGCCGCGCGACATGGTGGACACCACGAGCACGAACAGCAGCGCCACCCCGATGTAGACGAGGACCGCCGCCGCCACCACCGTCAGGCGTCGAGCCATTTACTCTTCGTCTTCGTAGTCGTACTCGCGGCTCTTGCCCCGCTTGCCCCGCTTGGGCCGGCCCGCCCCGCCCTCCCCTTCCATCTCCGGCGGCGGCACGATGGCGTGCGCGAGCTCCTTGAGGCTGAGCCCGATTCGCCGCTCGTTGGGATCGACGCGGATGACGAGCAGCGTGAGCTCGTCGCCCACGTTGACGACCTCATTCGGCGTGCCGATGGGCCGGTTCGACATCTGCGAGATGTGCAGCAGCCCGTCCACGCCCGGCTCCAGCTCCACGAAGGCGCCAAAATCGGTGAGGCGGACCACCTTGCCCGTGACGCGCGAGCCCATCGGGAAGCGCTGGGCCACCGTCGACCACGGGTCGGGCTGGATCTGCTTGAGACCGAGGGAGATTCGCTTGTTCTCCCGATCGATGTTCAAAATCTGAGTGTCGAGTTCTTGACCTTTCTTCAGAATTTCCGAAGGGTGGCCGACGTTCCGGGTCCACGACATGTCGGAGATGTGCAGCAGCCCATCGACGCCGGGTTCGAGCTCGATGAAGGCGCCGAAGTCGGTGAGGTTGCGCACGCGGCCCGACACGCGGGCGCCCGGCCGGTACCGCTCCTCGATGGTCGCCCAAGGGTCGGGCTCCACCTGCTTCATGCCCAGCGAGATGCGCTTGGCGGCCCGGTTGACGTCGAGCACGATGACGTCCACGTCGTCTCCGACGTTCACGAGCTTGCTGGGATGGCGCACGCGCCGTGTCCACGACATCTCGGAGACGTGCACGAGGCCCTCCACGCCCGGCTCGAGCTCGATGAAGGCGCCGTAGTTGGTGAGGCTGACGACCTTCCCCTTGGTCTTGGTGCCGGGGGCGAACGTCTGCTCCACGCGCTCCCAGGGATCGGACGACTTCTGCTTGTAGCCGAGCGACACGCGCCCGCTCTCACGGTCGAAGTGCAGCACCACCACTTCCACCGCGTCGCCCACCTGGAAAATCTCCGACGGGTGCCCCACGCGACCCCAGGACATATCGGTGACGTGCAGGAGGCCGTCGATGCCGCCGAGATCAATGAACGCTCCGTAATCGGTGATGTTCTTCACCGTTCCCGTGAGGACCATCCCCTCCGAGAGAACTTCCAGCGTATGCTTTTTCTTTTCCTCTCGTTCTTCTTCCAATACGGAGCGGCGCGACAGCACGACGTTGCCGCGACGGCGGTTGAGCTTGATGACTTTCGCGCGGATGGTCTGCCCCATCATGGCGCCGAGGTTCTTCACGGGCCGCAGGTCCACCTGCGAGCCGGGCAGGAAGGCCTTCACGCCCACGTCGACGGCGAGGCCGCCCTTGACGACCTCCACCACGCGGCCCTCCACGGGCACGCCCTTCTCGTAGGCCTGGGTGATGGCGTCCCACACCTTGATCTTGTCCGCCTTGTCCTTGGAGAGGACGATGAGGCCTTCAGAATCTTCCTTGGCCTCCAGGTAGACCTCGATCTCCTCGCCCACCTTGGGCAGCGTGCCCGCGCGATGGAACTCCTCGATGGGGATCGAGCCCTCGCTCTTGTACCCGACGTCGACGAGCACCTCACTGGTGCCCACGTGGACGACGCGGCCGCGAACGACCTCGCCTTCCTCGAACTCGCTCGTCGTGCCCTCGGTGTACCAGTCCTCCATCCGTTCCTCGGCCTCTGCGCCCTCCGTGCGCGGAGCGCCGATCTTGGTGCGCGGTTCATCCTTCGCCATACCGCTAGTTCCTCCCGTCAATGATTTTGGAGCGAGCGCTGGGCCACGACGCCCGCCCCGCCTGCGTCACATCTCGCACCGCCGACGGCGCCCCTGCAGGCGCGGCCGTCGTCAGGCCTCCGAGGCACGCGATGGCGGCCATGAGGGCCCGACTCGTCGCCTCGTAATGAGCCTTGCGGTCGACGCCCGGCGCGCGCTGAAAGGTCAGAGGCGGGCCGAACGTGACCACTACCTTAGCAGGACGCGGAAGGCGGCGGCCCTTGGGCCACGCCGCTCCGCTCCCCTTTATGTATGTCGGCACCACGGGCGCGCCGCCGAGGACGGCCAGCATCGCCGCCCCCCCCTTCGGCTCGCGCAACATGCCCTCCGGACCTCGCGTGCCTTCCGGGAACACGAGGAGCGCGCCACCGTCGTCCAGCACCCGTAGGGCCGTGCGCAGCGCGCCGGCGTCCGCGCCGTCGCGCCGGAGCGGGCGCGCGTTGACGCCCCGGATGAGGGCGCCGAAGAGCGGAATGTCGAACAGCTCCGCCTTGGCCAGGTACGTGAGCGGGCGCGGCGCGGCGCCCCCCACCAGCGGCGGGTCGAGCACGCTCGAGTGATTGGCCACGATCACGAGCGCGCCGCTGCGCGGGATGTGCTCCGTGCCGCGCGCTTCCAGCCGGAAGAGCAGGCGCATGAGCATCACCGCGATCGGCTTCAGGATCGCGTACAGCATCGCCGTCGCTCCACGATCTCGTACATGTAGTCCACCACCTGATCGACCGACATCGCCGTCGTGTCCACTTCCACCGCATCGGCCGCCTTCGCCAGCGGCGCCAGCGCACGCGTGGTGTCCTGATGATCGCGCGCGGCGATCTCACGGCGCACGGCCTCGAGGTCCATGGCGACGCCACGCTCCGCGAACTCCGCCTGCCGGCGCCGGGCGCGCGTCTCCAGCGAGGCGTCGAGGTAGAACTTCACCTCCGCCTCCGGGCACACGACGGTGCCGGTGTCGCGGCCCTCGAGGACGACACCGCCGGTGGCGGCTTCCGCCCGCTGTAACGGGGTCAGCTTGTCGCGCACCACGGCGAGCGTGGTGAGGCGCGAGGTGAGAGCGGCGATGGCGGGCGTGCGGATCTCGTCCGTGACATCGCGGCCGTCCACCAGGACACGGTCACCGCGCAGCGTGATGCGGAGAGTGGCGACGTGGGCGCGCAGCGCAGGCGTGTCCTCGGGCGACAGGCCCGCCGCCGCCACGCTCCACGCCAGCGCGCGGTACATCGCGCCCGTGTCGAGCAGCCGGTAGCCGAGCCGCTGCGCCAGGCGCCGCGCCACCGTCCCCTTGCCCGCGCCCGCGGGGCCGTCGATCGTGATCACGGGCTCGCGACCGCCCACGCTACGCCTCCACCGTGACCGCGTCGCCGCCGGCGAGCGCGTTGAGCGTGTCCACGAACGACGGAAAGGAGGTGGCCACGCACGCGGTGTCGTCGATCACCGTCTCGCCGTCGGCGACGAGCCCGGCCACCGTGAGCGCCATCGCCATGCGATGGTCGCCGCCGCTGGCCACGTGGGCCCCGCGAAAGCGTTGTCCGCCGGCCACGGCCATGCCGTCCGCTCGCTCCTCGACGCGCACGCCCATCCGGCCCAGCTCGCGGGCGATGGCCGCGATGCGGTCGGACTCCTTCACGCGCAGCTCGGCGGCATCGCGGATCTCGGTCGTGCCGCGTGCGAGCGCGGCCGCCACCGCCAGCACCGGCACTTCGTCGATCAATCGCGGAATGAGCGCACCGCCCACCGTGGTGGACGCCAGCGCCGTGCTCGCCACCGTGAGCGACGCCATGGGCTCGCCGTCCCTGGCCGCATCCGTGAGCTGCACGCGCGCGCCCATCGCCTCCAGCACGTCGAGGAGGCCGGTGCGGGTGGGATTGACGCCCACGCGGTGCAGCGTCACCCGCCCGTCGCGCACGATGGCGGCCGCCACGAGGAGGAACGCGGCCGAGGAAATGTCGCCGGGCACCTGCACGCTGGCGCCCCGTAGCGGCCCCGGAGTCAGGGTCACCGTCCGCTCGCGCGTCTCCACGCGCGCGCCGAACATCCGCAGCATGACCTCGGAGTGATCGCGCGAGGCGGCGGGCTCCGTGACGGACACAGGGCCGTCGGCGCGGAGGCCGGCGAGCAGGATGGCGGACTTCACCTGGGCCGACGCTACCGGTGTCGCGTAGGTGAACGCCTTCGGACGGTCGGCGCCCCGTACCGCCAGCGGCAGTCGCCCGCCCTCCGCGCGACCCACGATGGTGGCGCCCATGGCACGCAGCGGCTCGGACACGCGTGCCATCGGGCGGCGACGCAGCGACGCATCGCCCGTCAGCATCGCCCAGAAGGGCTGGCCCGCGAGCAGCCCGAGCAGCAGGCGCGCGGTGGTGCCGGAGTTGCCGCACTCGATGATGTCCCCGGGTTCCTGGAGCCCGCGCAGTCCCGCGCCCGCGATGCGGTAGTGGCCGGGGCCCTTGCGCGTGACATCGGCGCCCATGAGCTGCATGGCGGTGATCGTGCGAAGGCAGTCCTCGGCTTCCAGGTAGCCCTGGATCTCCGTCGGCCCCTCCGCCACCGCGCCCAGCAGCGCCGCGCGGTGCGAGATGGACTTGTCGCCGGGGACGTCGGCGCTGCCCGACAGCCGTGCCACGGGACGCACGCGGAATTTCAATTCACGGCCTCCCGCGCGACCTTGATGCGCGCCAGCGTCGCTTCCACGGCGGCGCCGTCGCCGGCGGCGATCACGCGCTCGAGATCGTCGAGGGCGGAGCGGAAGGCCCGCAGGCTCGCCACCACCGCGTCGCGGTTGGCGAGCAGGATCTCCTTCCATACCAGCGGGTCGGAGGCGGCGATGCGCGTGGTGTCCTTGAACCCGCGCGCGGCGACGTCGAGAGCGGCGGGCTCGAAGCGCGCGACGGCGTCCATGAGGGCCCACGCCACCACGTGCGGCAGATGGCTGATGGCGGCCACGGCGCGGTCATGCGTGTCGGGATCCATGGTGACGACGCGCGCGCCGGTCGCCTCCCAGAAGCCGACGACCGACTTCACCGCACCGGGGTCGGCGCTCTCCGTGGGGGTCACGATCACGGTGGCGCCGTCGAAGAGGTCGGCGCGCGCGATGGCGTAGCCGCTGCGCTCGGAGCCCGCCATGGGATGGCTGCCCACGAAGCGCACGCGCGGCGGCCCGCCGAGACGCTCGGCGGCCGCCACGATGCCGCGCTTGGTGGAGCCCACGTCGGTGACGACGGCGCCCGGCGGCGCCGCCTGCCACGCCTGCGCGAGGAGGCCGTCGTTGGCGAGCACGGTGGCGGCGAGCACGATGAGGTCGGCGTCGCGCACGCCCTCCGCCAGATCCGTGGTCACGGCATCGAGGGTGCCGTCCTTCAAGGCGGGCGCCAGCCGCTCGCGGTCGCGCCCGACGCCGGTGATGTGGCTGGCGAGGCCGCGGGCCCGTGCCGCCCGGGCCACCGAGCCGCCCAGGAGCCCGACGCCGACGATCGCCAGCCGTGCGATCACGCGGACTTCGATCCGAGGACCGTCTTGAGCGCCTTGATGAGGCGGCGGTTCTCTTCGGGTGTGCCCACCGTCACGCGCAGCGCGGACTCCATGCCGAAGGACGTCATGGGCCGCACGATGACGCCCTGCAGGAGCAGCTTCTGGTAGATCTCGGCCGCGCTGCGGCCGACGTCGACGAGAATGAAGTTGGCGCGCGCGGGCACGTACTTGAGCCCGAGCGCCTTGAACTCGTCGTACAGATAGTGGCGACCCGCCTCGATCATCCGCACGCACTCGAGGATGTGGGATTCGTCCTCGAGCGCGGCAAGGGCGGCCGCCTGCGCGAGCGAGTTGACGTTGAAGGGCTGGCGGATCCGGTTCATGAGCGAGATGGCGTCGGGATCCGAGACGGCGTAGCCCACGCGCAGGCCGGCGAGGCTGGCCGCCTTCGAGAAGGTGCGCAGCACCACCACCTTGCGGCCCTGCTTGACGTAGGCGAGCGAGTCGGGGAAGTCGGGGCCGAGCGCGAATTCGATGTAGGCCTCGTCGAAGACGACGATGGTGCGCTCGGGCACCTTGTGCATGAACCCCTCCACCTCCTCCGCCGTCACCATGGTGGCGGTGGGGTTGTTCGGGTTCGCGATGAAGACGAGCTTCGTCATGGGCGTGATCGCGCGCGCCATGGCGTCGAGGTCGAGCTTGTAGTCTTTCAGCATGACCATGACGCGGATGCCGCCGGATGCCTGCACGATCATCGGGTACACGACGAAGGAGGGGTGCGGCACCACCGCCTCGTCCCCCGGGCGCAGGAAGGCGCGCACGAGCAGCTCGATGAGCTCGTTGCTGCCATTGCCCAGCACGACGTGATCGGAGGTGAGGCCGTGCTTCTTGGCGAGCGCCTGCCGCAGGTAGAAGCCGCTACCGTCCGGGTAGCGGTTGAGATCGCCGAGGGCGGCCGCGATCGCCTTCTGCACGCGCTCGGAGGGCGGCAGCGGGTTCTCGTTGGAGGCGAGCTTGATGGCATCGTGAATGCCGAGCTCGCGCTCCAGCTCTTCGATGGGCTTGCCGGGCTCGTAGGGCGCGATGCCCAGGATGTGCGTGTTTGCGAGCGACTCCCACTGCGTGTGCATGCTGTCTCCTTATGCGGCCGGGTACGAGCCCAGGACTTTGAGGAACAAGGTGCGCTGTCCCAGCTCGGCAAGGGCGGCGGCGACGGCGGGCGTCTCGCGGTGTCCCTCGAAGTCGACGAACATCACGTACTCCCAGGGGCGCCGCTTGGCCGGCCGCGATTCGATCTTGGTGAGGTTGAGCCCGCTTCCCGCGAACGGCTCCAGGATGCGGTAGAGCGAGCCGGGCTCGTTCTTCATCGCGAACAGGATTGAGGTCTTGTCGCGACCGCTGGGCCCGATGGGCTCGCGGCCGATGACGAGGAAGCGCGTGGCGTTGTGCTGATTGTCCTCGATGCGCCGCTTGAGCACAGGCACCTCGTACAGCCGGCCCGCGAGGTCGGAGGCGATGGCGGCCACGGTAGGGTCGCTCGCCGCCACTTCCGCCGCCGCCGCCGTGGAGGCGGTCTCCTCGGTGGCCACCTCCGGCAGGTGCTCGGTGAGCCACCCGCGGCACTGCGCGATACCTTGCGGATGCGAGAGCACGCGCTTGATCTCGCTCACGTCGCGGGCGCGCGAGAGCAGGTGCTGGGCGATCTCGAGAAAGAGCTCGCCGCAGATGAGCGCCTCGGAGTCGATGAGACGGTCGAGGGTGACGTTGACGGCACCCTCGGTGCTGTTCTCGACGGGCACGACGCCGTACCCGGCCCGCCCGCGCTCGACCTCCTCGAAGATCTCCGCGATCGTGCGCACGGGCCGCAGCTCCACGCCGGCGCCGAAGCGATGCAGCGCGGCCTGGTGCGTGAACGTGGCCGGGGGGCCGAGGTACGCCACCGCCAGCGAACCCTCCAGGGCACGGCAGCCGGAGAGGATCTCGCGCCAGACGGCTTCGACGGTCTCCGATGACAGCGGGCCGCCGTTGGCGGTGGTCAGACGACGAACGATCGCGACCTCACGCTCCGGGACATACGTCGGCGCTTCCTGGCGTCGTTTGAGGTCTCCGATCTGGAGGGCGGCCTCGGCGCGTTGGTTGAGGAGGAGAAGAATTTGGTTGTCGAGGTCGTTTATCCTGGTCCGCCATTCGGCCAGGTCCATAGATACTCCTGCCCACTGGTCCGTTCGAGAATACGGGGGAGTATAGGCCCTGCCCCGGCGGCTATGCAAGGCGAGTTACTTCGCCGGTCCAGCCCCTTCCGCGGCGGCGCGCAGGGCCGTCACCTCGCGCGCGGTGAGGGGCCGGCTGTCCCCCCTCGGCAGATCGCCGAGCGTGATGGGGCCGAACGCGATGCGCCGCAGCCGGCGCACGCGATGGCCGAGCGCCTCGCAGTAACGCTTCACCTCGTGCTTGCGGCCTTCCGTGAAGGTGAGCCGCAGGAGGCTGCTGTCCTCGCCCGCCCGCACGAGGTCCACCGCGAGCGGAGTGGCGGGACCGTCGTCGAGGTTCACGCCGCGGCGCCACCGGGGAAGGTCGCTCGGCGCCACGCTGCCGGCCACTTCCGCCTCGTAGACCCGCTCCAGCTCGTAGCGGGGGTGGAGCAGGCGATGCGTGAGCGCGCCGTCATTCGTCATGAGGAGCACGCCTTCCACGTCCCAGTCGAGGCGGCCCACCGGGTACAGGCGCGCACCGACTTTGACGAGATCGGCCACGACAGGGCGGCCCTGCGGATCGCTCACGGTGGTCACGTAGCCGCCCGGCTTGTGCAGCAGGATGTAGTGCTTGGCCTCGGCGGCGGTGACCGCACGGCCGTCCACTGTGATGGAGTCGACGTCGGGATCGGCGAGGGTGCCCGGCTCGCGGGTGACGGCGCCGTTGACGACGACGCGGCCATCGAGGATCAGGCGGTCACCCCCGCGTCTTGAGGTCAGCCCCGCCTGCGCCAGGATCTTGTTGAGTCTCAGCTTCGCCATGCTCGGCGGCCACCGCTTCCGGCTCCGTCTGCGTCTGCCCTTGCGGCGGCGTCAGGTCCGGGAGGACCAGCTCACCATCGACCTTCGGCAGGTCGCCGAGGTCGCGCAGGCCGAAGGCCACGAGGAACTCGCGCGTCGTCTCGTAGATGAAGGGGCGGCCCGGCGCCTCCTTGCGTCCCGCGATGCGGACGAGGCGCCGCTCGAGCAGGTTGTCGAGCACACCGTCGGAGTTGACGCCGCGCACGCCGTCGACTTCCGGGCGCGAGACGGGCTGCTTGTACGCGATGATGGCGAGCGTCTCGAGCGCCGGCCGCGAGAGCCGCACCTTGGTACGCGCGCGCGCCAGGCGCACGAGCCAGGGCGCCAGCTCCGGCCGCGTCACCATGCGGTACCCGCCGCCCGCCTCCATGATGGCCAGGCCGCGGCCCGCCTCGTCGTAGCGCGCGCTCAGCTCCGTCACCAGCGCGCGCGCGGCTTCGGCATGCTCGAGGTCGAGCACCTCGCGGATGCGGTCGGCCTCGAGCGGAGCGTCGGAGGCGAAGAGCAGCGCCTCCACCACGTCAATTGGATTCGGCACTCGAAGTCTCCTCCGGCGGCACAGCCCCCGGCGCCACGGTCGATCGTTCGATCACGATGTCCCCGAACAGCTCCGTCTGCTGCGTGCGAATGCGCCCCTGCCGCGCCAGCTCCAGCGTCGCGAGCAGCGTCACCACGATCTCAGACCGGTGGCGCTCGCCCGTGAGCGAGGAGAAGAGCAGCGACCACGTGTCGCGCAGGACGGACAGGATCTCGGTCATCCGCTCCAGAACGGAAGGCGGGTTCGCGTCCACCTCGCGCGGCTGTTGGCGCCGCTGCTCCTCGATCAGCTTTTTCATAGCCCGCTCGAGCCAGTGCACGCTGAGATCCTCCAGCGGCACGTCCTCGAGGGGCGGCAGCGTGCTGCCCGTGCGTCCCCACACGAGCGCCATCGCCGCTTCGCGCTCGCCCAGCCACACGCCCGCCACCTTCACGCGCGCGTACTCGCGCAGCCGCTCCTCCAGCTCCTGCTTGAGCGCGAGACCTTCGTCGTCGAGCTGCTCCTCGGTGTCGTCGGCGGGCACGAGCAGCTTGGACTTGAGGTAGATGAGCGTGGCCGCCATCACGAGGTAAGCGCCCGCTGCCTCCAGATCGCGGAACTCGATTGCCTCCAGATGCGTCAGGTACTGATCGGTGATCGTGCGCACGGGCAGCGCGGCGAGATCGATCTCCTGCGTGCGGCAGAGGTGGAGCAGCAGGTCGAAGGGCCCTTCGAACGTGCCCACGCGCAGCGTGAGGTCGGCGGTGGGCGCGGTCACAGTGCCGGTGCCGTCGTCGTTGGCACTCACGACGTGCTGTCGAGGAGCGTCCCGGCTTTGCCGGGGCGCTGCCGAGCGTCCGGGGGCTTGGGGGCCCTTCGAGGCACCCATGTACATCATGGCGCCAGGTGCACAGCGGCGCGCACCTCCTCCATCGTGTCCTGGGCCGCCAGCCGCGCGCGGCGCGAGCCCTGGTGCAGCACGTCCACGATGAGGTCAGGCTTCTCGGCGAAGGCCTGCCGGCGCTCGCGGATCGCCTCCAGCGGCGGCAGCATGTGCTTGAGCAGCACGTCCTTGCAGTCGAGACAGCCGATGGCCGCCGTGCGGCAGCCGGTGGCGCAGTACTCCCGGTCGGCGGGCGGCGTGAAGATCTCGTGGAGGTCGAACACGGGACACACGTCCGGGTTTCCGGGATCGGTGCGGCGCTTGCGCGCGGGATCCGTCATCATCGGCCGGACTTTCTGGCGGATTGTCGTCGCGCTGTCGGACAAATAGATGGCGTTGTCGTAGGACTTCGACATCTTCCGGCCGTCCGTGCCCGGCACCTTGGGGATCTCCGTCAGCTTGGCGTCCGGCTCGGGAAAGACCGGGCGAAAAGCGGAGTTGAAGCGACGCGCGACCTCGCGCGTCAGCTCCACGTGCGGGACCTGGTCCACGCCCACGGGCACCCACTTCGCCTTGTACATGAGGATGTCCGCCGATTGCAGCAGCGGGTAGCCGAGCAGGCCGTACGACGGCGACACGATCCCCTGCTGCTCGATGCGCTCCTTGTAGGTGGGCACACGCTCGAGCCAGGTCACGGGCGTGATCATCGAGAAGATCAGATGCAGCTCCGCGTGCTCGGGCACGAGGGACTGGATGAAGAGCGTGCTCCGCTCGGGATCGAGCCCGGCCCCGAGCCAGTCGGCCACCATCTCGATGGTGTTGGTGGGCACGTCTTCGGTGTCGTTGCGGTCCGTGAGCGCGTGCCAGTCGGCGACGAAGAAGAAGCAGTCGTAGCCGTCCTGCATCTTCACCCAGTTTTCGAGGGCGCCCAGATAGTTGCCGAGATGCAGCTTGCCCGTCGGCCGCATGCCCGACAGCACCCGCTCTTTCGTCGCCATCACTTCCCCGCCCTCACCTTCTCCAGCACCTTGGCCGCACGCATGGCCACATAGTACGCATACAGCGCGGCGAGAAGAAGCCCTCTCCAGCCATCGAGAAATCCTGCGCGCAGGACGTACATCGACAGGAACCGGCCCAGCGGGCGTGTGAGCACATCGCTCGTGCGCACGCGCCGTCCGCACGCCAGCCACTCCTCGGCGGCCAGCGACGAGTACCGGTTGGCGCGCGTGAGGAAGTCTTCGACGCCGCGGTAGCTGCGGTGCTCGAGATGACCGGCCAGGCGCTCCACCGGACCGTCGATGGTGACCGATTCGTGCACCGCACGGCGGCCGAAGGTGCCCCGGCGGTTACGAAAGAGCCGGACCTGCCAGTCGGGATAGAGGCCGCCGTGGCGCACCCAGGCCCCCAGGAAGATATTGCGCCGCGGCACCGCGTATCCGACAGTGGGGCCGCCGTCACGCAGCACGCGCTCGATGTCCGCCCGCAGCAAGGGTGACACCGTCTCGTCGGCGTCGAGGGACAGGATCCAGTCCCCGCTCGCCTGCGCGACGGCGAAGTTCTTCTGCGCCGCGAAGCCCGGCCACGGCCGCACCACGACGTGGTCGGTCATCTCGCGGGCGATCTGGACTGTCTTGTCCTGCGACTCCGAGTCGACGACGACGATCTCGTCGGCCCACGCCACGGACTCGAGGCAGGCGCGGATGCGCTCCTCCTCGTTCAGCGTCACGATCACCACCGACAGGCGCGGCGTGCTCATGCGCCCAGGGCCGCCACCGTCGCCTCGAACGCCGACGCCACGCTCACGCCCGTCATGGAGCCGTCGGCGCTCGGCGGTACGCGATGCCCACCCCCGTAGGGCCCGTTACGAACGGCGGAGGTCGGTCCGTAGAGGCCGACGCAGGGCGTGCGCACCGCCGCGGCGAGATGAAGGGGACCCGTGTCCGCTGCCACCATGACGCTCGTCCGTCGCAGGATCGCGATCAGCTCCGTGACGCTCGTCGGTGGCGCCAGCACGGGGCGCCCGTTACCCGTGCCCGCGATGGCGCGCGCCGCCTCCTGCTCGCCGGGCCCCCACACGATGAGCACGGCGGCCTTCGCCTCAAGCGCGAGCCGCTCCCCGAGCGCGCGAAAGCGCTCGACCGGCCAGCGCTTGTCAGCGCGCCCGGCGCCGGGATTGAGCACGACGAGCCGGGCCTGCCGCTTGAGCCCCGTGGCGCCGAAGAGCTCTTCCACACGGGCTTCCGCCGCCGCATCGACGGGGACACCGAAGTCGACCGCGGGCGCGCGCACGCCGAGCGGCCCCAGCACCGCAAGATACTGGTCCACCACATGGCGCGCCTCCGCGGGCGGGGTCACACGATGAGTCAGGATGAGCGCGCTCAGCGGCTCGCGGCTCCGGAGCGCGGCGAACCCGATGCGCCACCGCGCCCGCGTCGCCAGCGTGAGCACCCCGCTTTTCATCAGCCCCTGAAGGTCGAGGGCGACGTCGATGGCAATCGCGCGCACCCGCCGGCGCAGCGCGCCGATCTCCCGCAACGCCGCCGTCATCTCGCCCACGCGGCGAGCCCGGCGCCAGCCGCGCGTGTCGACCTCCACCACCTCATCCACCGCCGCGTGCCCGGCGAGGACACCGGCGATGCGGCGCTCCACGATCCACGTCACCCGCGCCGCGGGCCATGCGCGCTTGACCGCGGAGGCCACCGGCATCGCATGCACCACGTCGCCGAGCGCCGACAGCTTGACGATGGCCACGTGGCGCGGGCGATCCGGCAGCGCAGCCGTCATGGCCTCACGTCGCGCGCGAACCG
>JBKKCN010000715.1:0-9813 GCA_046712525.1 Candidatus Rokuibacteriota bacterium | reverse complement strand
TCGGCCGGCTGTCCGCCGCACAGGGGCAGCCGGACAAGGCTTCCGCCGCCTACGCGAGGGCGCAGGAGGCGGATCCCTCCAACGCCGAGGCGATGAGCAACGCGGGCGCGCTGCTGCGACGGCAGGGCAAGTACGCGGAGGCCATCGCCGCTTTCGAAAAAGCGGCCGCGCTGAGTCCCGGCGATGCGCTGGTGCAGACGCTGCTCAAGGACACGCAGGACGCGGCGAGCCTCGGCAAGGATCAGGACCGGCAGAAGCGCGTCGACGGGCTCGTGGACGAGCTGGCCGGCCGCTTCAAGCGCGGTGACGTCGTCCAACCCGCGGCGGGCCGGGACGAGTGGACGTCACCGCCGCTCACCATCTCGCTGCTCGGGCTGGAAAGCCGGGGGCGCGTGGCGTTTCGCGAGGGCGAGCACGAATTCCTCGTGCTCAAGATCGGCCAGCTGCTCGAGGCGCAGACGCGCGCCCGCCTCGTCGATCGGGCGGTGATCGACAAGCTGCTTGAGGAGCTGAAGCTGGGATCGAGCGCGCTCGCGGATCCCCGCACGGCGCTGCAGCTCGGTCGCGTGCTGTCGGCGCGTGTCATCTCCGTGGGCACCATTGCCGGCGGCGGCTCCGAATGGACGCTCACGATGCGCCTGATCGAGACGGAGTCATCGGCGGTGGTCGCCTCGGTGGCGCAGAGCTTCCCCGCCACTCAGTCGACCGCGCAGGTGGCGGACACGGTCGCCACGGACCTGGCCGCGAAGCTCCGCCGTGCCTTCCCGCTGCGCGCGCGCGTGTCAGGCGCGGGCAAAGGCGAGGTCACGCTGAACGTCGGCAGCGCCGAGGGCGCCGCGGTGGGCCAGAAGCTGCTCATCTTGAAAGACGGCGCCGGCGCCGGACGCGAAGCGGTGGCGGAAGTGGAGATCGTCGAGGTCAGCGACCATCAATCCCGCGCCAAGGTGTCCGGGCAGCCAAAGCCGATCACCACCGGCCAGCGAGCGATCGAGAGAAGCTAGCTCGGTTGGATGGTTGCCTCGAAGGCCCCGAGCGCGCGTCAGCTCAGCGAGCTGTCATCGCGGCCGACGGCGCCTCCGCGCCCGCGGTCTTGGACGCCTTGGCCGCACTGGTCGATCTCTCGCTCACGAGGAGCGTATAGCCGCCGGTGTCGTTCACGGTGAAGGCCGTGATCTCAACCCGGAACGTGCCGCCGGTAGGCAGCGTGAAAAATCCGGTGGGAGGGAGTCGAGAATCGGTGCCGCCGGCGCCGTCGTCGTTGAAGGCGATCACCGCGCCGCTCCCGTCCAGCAGACGAAGGTAGGTGTCGATCTGTGTCGACCGCGCCCGCACGGAGATCTGTTGTCCCGCGACGCCTGAGAACGAATAGACGTCGGCGTAGAATCCGGCGCCGTCGATCACCGACAGGCAATCGGTGGCAGTGAGGGTCCCGTTCACGACGGTGCCGATCGCGACGGGTGCGATGCATCGCGGCGCGATGGTGATCGTCCCCGTCGCCCGCACGTTATTGGACTCACTCGCTTCCACCACCGCGCCGGTGGAGTCGGCGCGGACGAGGATCCGGTACGTTCCCGGCACCGTGCCCGTGGGAATGGTAACGCTTTCGGTGTTCGAAGCGGCCGCTGCCGCCGCCATCGACGCGATGCTCCGCGTACCGAGTGCTACATCGCCGGCGTTGAAGACGCCGTCTGTCGACAGGTAAAAGGCCACGGTGAAGCCCCCCACGGTCATGAGCCCGGTCTTCACGGTGTAGGTAATGCTGATCGTCTGGCCCGGCGCCGCTGAGGCCACCGTGGTGGCCGCCGTCACCGTCAGGTCCCCGCCGATCACGACGGCGGCGGTGGCGCGGATATTGTTGCTCTCGGTGGCCTCCGCGAGCAGCGCACCCGAGTCGGCCCGCACCAGGATGCGATAGGTTCCCATCGCGGTGCCCTTCGGAATGACGACGGATTTGAGATTCTGGCTGACGGCCCCCACCGCAAGCGACGACACCGTGCGGGTACCGAGCAGCACATCGCCCGCGTTGATGGTGGCGTCGGTGGACAGGTACAAGGCCACGGTGAACGCGGTCGTGATCGCCACCGATCCGGTGTTCTTCACGGTGTGATCCACCACGATCGTCTCGCCCGGCCCGGCGGCGGTCACCGTGGCGGCGGCCGTCACGCTCACGTCGCGGCCGATGGTGATGGGTGCCGTCGCCCGCACGTTGTTGCTCTCGCTCGACTCGGCCAGCAACCGGGCCGTGTCGGCCCGCACGAGGATTCGGTAGACTCCCGGCGCTGTCCCGGCCGGGATGGTCAGCGTGTTGATCGCATGGCTCACGCCGCCCGCCGCCAGCGATGCCACGGTCCGGCTACCGAGCCATACGTCACCCGCGTCGAAGATGGTGTCAGTGGAAAGGTAGAAGCCCACCGTGAAGGACCCCACGGCCACCGTGCCATTGGTGACCGTATTGTCGACCGCGATCGCGGTCTCCGGCGCGGCCGCGGCCGCCGTGCTGGCTCCGGTCACCGCCACGTCGGGAGCAGCCACGAGATCGAGCGCCGCCTTGAGCTTGATCCGCCTTTTCGTCGCCTCGCTCGTGGCGCAGCCCGAGCACGGCGGACGGCTGTCCGTGATCGACACACCGCTGTTCTGCAGTGCTGCCAGCAAGGCGTCGACAGAAGCGCCGCGGTTGGCGCCACGCAGGACGGCGAAGGCCCCCGCCACGTGCGGGGTCGCCATCGACGTGCCCGCGAAGTTGGCGAAGCCGGAGGGCGCCACGGAGGAGTTGATCCACTGTCCAGGAGCGAGCAGGGAAAGGAACGGCGCGGAATTGCTGTAGGACGACACCTCGTCGAGCCTCGCGCCCGACGACCCGTCGCCGGTGGAGCCGACGCTGACGGCACCGGGCACGCATGCGGGCGCGTTCATCGAGTCGGTGTACCCGCTGTTGCCGGAGGCGACGACCGTCGCGATCCCGGCCGCTTTGAGCTGGGCGATGGGCCCCACCCGCGGGTCGCCACTGCAGGGCTCGTCGAAGTCACCGCCGCCGAGGCTCATGTTGATGGCGGCGATCGTCTTGCCGGGAAATGCGTTGCGCTGGTTGTAGACATAGTTCAGCGCGGCGATCTGATCGGACGTGAAGCTGAGGACACACGGAGAGCCGTCGCACTCAGGATGGCCGGCGGGAAACTTCGAGAAGACCTGAATGGCCATGATCCTCGCGCCGGGCGCCACGCCGGCGCCCGAGGCGCCGGTGGTGCCGCCGGCCACGATGCCCGCCACGTGAGTGCCGTGATCGCAGCCCGCCACCGTCGCAGGACAATTCAGGCCCGACCCCGCCGCGGTCGACGTCGTGACGCCCCCGGGACACAGGCTGGTGACGGTGAATCCGGCGTTGGGCGTGTTGCTGGAGAAGCACGCCTCGGCGATCACCTTGCCGGTCAGGAACGAGTGGTTCCTCAGCACGCCGGTGTCGAGCACGGCCACGATGGTGCCGGTGCCGTCGAAGCCCGCCGCCCACGCCTGCGGAGCCTGCACGATGGGGCCGCTCTGCGCCATCTGGATGTGGTCGATGCGGTCCTCGGTCACTTGCGCCACCACGCCGGGGAGCGCCTCCAGGGCGCTGAGCGCATCCGAGCTCGCCGCGATGGCGAGGAACGGCAGCGCGTCATACTCCCGGACGATCGCGTGGTGGTGGCCCTTCAGGTGCGACTTCAGCGCGCGGCGCGCGGACGCGATGTCCTGCCGCCGGGTGAGCGCATGTGCCTCGCTCCGCATGTCGACATCTGGCGAAAACGTCGTATGGAGGCGCACGATGACGCGCGCGGAGCCGGAGGACCACGCCTGCTGGTACAGCCGGTCGGGAACGACGCGCGGCTCAGCACCGACAGGCGGGGAGGCGAGCAGCACGAGCAGCGACGGCACCATCGCCACGGAGAGTAGACGCAGTCTCATATACGTCGTCCTTCATATGCGTGGGCGTGAGGGCAGTCCAGCAAAGGCCGGGTGATACCCGGCACGCCCAACAAATAAATTCCACCACATCAAATGATCCGCGGATCAGAGGAGCCGAGGCGGTGGAAACCTCGGCGCTGTCCTAGATTCACACACTGGCCGGCCAGCGGTCAAGGATCGCGCGCGCGCTACGCGAGGGCGACGCGTGCGCCTATCTCAGAAGACCTCGCGGCGGCTTCGGCGATCTCGATGGCGGCGAGACCGGCGGCGGCGGGGACACCGGTGCTGCGACGGCCTTCGCAGGCTTCGAGAAACGCGTGCAGCTCCAGGCGCAAAGGCTCGTCGCCCAGGGTCGAAATCTCTTCCGTGCCCAAGTCCACCGCGTCCCACGCGGCGCCATGGCGGCGGTGCTCGCCCGCGTGGAAGGTCACCGTGGAGGCGCCATAGTCAGCGACGAGCGCGCCGCGCGTACCGACGATGACGCATTCCCGATGGGTGCCCGGCACGAAGTAGTTCGCTTCCACGATGACGAGGGTGTCACCGTAGTCGACCGCGGTCACCGACATGTCGTCGAGCCCGCGCCCGAGGTAATCCCGCTGGACGGCGAGCACACCGGTGGCGGGACGGTCGAAAAGGTAGGCGAAGAGATCGAAGTAATGCAGGGCGTCGGTTTGGGTGACACCGACGTCGGTGCGCGGCCGCTTGAAGCCCGAAAAGCGTCCCGTCGCGTAGCGCACGCTGCCGAGTCGGCCCGCGGCGAGCGCGTCGCGCAGCGCCGCGGTGACGGGGTGGAATCTGAAGACATGACCCACCTGCATCACGCCCCCGCGCGTGGCTGCCTTGGCGACGAGGTCGCGCGCTTCGGCGGCGGTAGCGGCGAGCGGCTTCTCGACGAAGCAGTGACAGGCGGACGTCACGCAGGCGATGGCGATGGCGTGGTGACTGTCGGCGGGAGTGACGATGTCGACGGCGTCGACGTGCGGCAGCGCCGCGCGATAATCGGTGACGGCGCGCGCAGGATCGACCCCCTGCGCCACCGCCCCCTCCAGTGCGGCCGGCGACACGTCGGCCACCCACACCGTGGCGCCGAGCTCCGTGAGCACGCGCAGGTGCTTGGCGCCCCAGCGGCCGAGGCCCACGAGCAGGACGTTCACGACAGGACTATTCGCGAGCGAGATCGCCGCCGAGATCCTCGGCGACTTCGTACCGGAGCATCCGAGACTTCATCCAGCGCACGACAAAGAGATCGACGGTGGCGACGAAGACGCGGTTCAGCACCCCGTATTTCGAGCGGCCGAAGCGGCGGCGCCGGTTCCTGACCGGCACCTCCATGACTCGATAGCCCCGCATCCTGAGCAGGGTGGGAATGAAGCGATGAAAGCCCCGGTAGAGAACGAGCCCGCGCAGGCAGTCGCGCCGGAAGGCCCGGAACGTGCACCCGCTGTCCTCGATGGTCTCGTCGCTGATCGCGTTGCGCACGCGGTTGGCGATGCGAGAGGACAGGCGCCGCACGGCGGAATCACCTTCGCCACGATTGACGCGCCATCCGGTGACGGCGTCCCATCGATCGAGGTGAGAGAGCAGGGCTGGAATGTCGTGGGGGTCGTTTTGCAGGTCGGCGTCCATCGTGACCACCCAGCGTCCGCGCGCCGCCTTGAAGCCGGCGTCCGCGGCCGCCGTCTCTCCCGCGTTCGTCTTCAGGCGCACGAGCCGCACGCGCGCGTCGTCCTCACGGAGGGCGCGGACGATCTCCGCGCTGCGGTCGCCACTGCCGTCATCCACGAACACGACCTCGAACGCCAGGTCGAGGTCCGTCAGCACCCCGCGCAGCTCGGGCCAGAGGACGGGCAGGCTCTCTTCCTCGTCGAAGACGGGGATGACGACGGAGAGGTCAACCATCGAGCGGCCGGCCCGCGCGCGTTCCCAGCCACTCGCCCACCAGCGTCTGTGGCAGGTGCAGACGGTCCAGAACCCGAGCCACGGTATGGTTGACGATGTCGTCGAGGTCCTTGGGCCGGTTGTAGAAGGCCGGCACCGGGGGCAGGATGACCGCGCCCATCTCCGCGAGCGACACCATGCACCGCAGATGGCCGAGGTGCAGCGGCGTCTCGCGGATGAGGATGATGAGAGGCCGCCCCTCCTTGAGCGTGACGTCCGCCGCCCGTGCGATGAGGGTATCCGAATGACAGGAGGCGATGGCGGCGGCGGTCTTGATGGAGCAGGGGGCGATCACCATGCCCGCCGTGCGGAAGGAGCCCGACGCGAGGGAGGCTCCGACGTCCTTGTTGTCGTAGCGGTGGTGCGCGAGCGCTTCCACGGCGGCCACCGTGTGGTCCGTCTCCTCGACGATCGTACGCTTGGCGGGATTGGAGACCACGAGATGCGTCTCCATCTCAGCGCTCACGCGGAGCATCTCCAGGAGCCGGATCCCGTAGATCGATCCCGTCGCGCCCGTGATGGCCACCACCAGCCGCTTCACAGCCGGAACCTCTTCTTGTAGACCTCTTCCCGCGTCTTCTGATAGAGGACCTGCCACTCGTGGCTGCCCTCCGTCGCCGGACGCGCGTAGGTCGACAGCGTGCGGCGCACCTCGGAATCGATGGTCTCCTCGAGCTTCGACTCGTCGGTGAGCGCCCGCATGATCTCGGTGCGGACCTCGTCGGGCGTCTTGAAGTGAACCCCCGGCGTCGTGGTCAGCTCCTTGAGAATGGCGTCGGCGAGATAGAAGATGCGGTCGCGACTCATCCGCATCAGAGAATGAACCCCCGATCGCGGGCGAGCTTCTCTTTCACCTTGCCGAGCAGCGGCCGGTAGTCGGCGGCGGATTCCTTGATGAGCTTGGCGTTGTCGAGCAGGAGCTGTCGGGCGTCGGCCTCGAGACGCTCCTCGGCCGCGATGTTGTCGCTCACCACACGGCGCACGGCGGTCCTCGCGGCGGCCTCGTCCCGGATCTCCGCCGCTTTGGTGTCGACCATCTTGCGCGCGGTCAAGCGCTTGACGACGGCATCGGCCATCCGCTGTGCGATCTCGTCACGCCTGGCCATAGACGGACAAGACTATACGTCCCCGGTCGAGGGAGTCAAGGAAGCGCGGGCAGCGGTGCCGCTGCTAAATAGAAGTGTCCTCCCTATCTGTTCGATAGAAGTGTCCCCCCATGGAGACCTTCTCGATGAGCAGAAAGGAAGTACCGCGGGCCGGGCTGCTCAAGGCCGCGCTGGCCGGTCGCATCACGAATGCGCAAGGAGCGAGGGCACTGCGGTTGAGCGTACGGCAGTTTCGACGACTCCAGAGGCGCTTCCGAGACGATGGCGCCCGCGGCCTGCTCCACGCCCTGCGCGGACGGCCCGGTAATCGACGGCTGGCCCCGCAGGCCCGGGAGCAAGTCGGCGTGCTCATGACCACGACCTACGCTGGCTTCAATGATGTCCATCTCACAGAGAAGCTGCGCGAGATCCACCAGCTCGCCGTCAGTCGCTCCTCGGTGCGCTCGATCCGCCTGGCTCTGGGGCGCCCGGCCACGCGCCGACGGTCCGCCCCGCAGCATCGCAGCCGGCGCCCCCGCAAACCGGCGCTGGGCCAACTGGCCCAGCTCGACGCAAGCCCCTTCGCTTGGTTCGAGGACCGCGGCCCCATGGCGGCCCTGCATGGGATGATCGAGGATGCGACCTCCACCCCGCTGGCCCTGTGGTTTCGTCCTCATGAGGACCGGCACGGGTACGTCGCCGTGCTCGAGCGCACCGGCCGGATATATGGCCTGCCCGTGGAACTCTATGGCGATCGCCTCAACGTGTTCGCCCGCAATGATGCGCACTGGACGCTCGCCGAAGAGCTCCAGGGCCACCAGGATCCCACCCACTGCGGCCGTATGCTGCCGGCCCTCGGCATCGGCTTCATCCGAGCCCACTCGCCCCAAGCGAAGGGACGCATCGAACGGCTGTGGGGCACGCTCCAGGATCGCCTCACCAGCGAATTACGGCTGCGCGGCATTAGCACGCTCGATGGTGGCAACGCGTTTCTGCCCGAATTCCTCGCCGACTTTACCCGCCGTTTTGCGCGGCCACCTGCCGACGCCGTGCCCGCATGGCGCCCGGCGCCGCGGGACCTCGCCCACACCTTGAGCTGTCGGTATCAGCGCCCCGTCGCCCGCGACAACACCGTGCACCTCGCGACGCGCTGGGCGCAAATTCCGCGCGGCCCGCGAGGCCGCTCCTACGCCGGCTGTCGCGTCGAGGTCCGCGAACGTCTCGACGGCGAGCTGCGCATCGTCTACCGCAATGCCCTCATCGCGAGTCAGCCGTCGCCAGGCTCCACGTTCGTGCTGAGGCCTCGCGAGGGGCCCGGTCACGCGCGGCACACGCGTCCGCGCGCCGACGGCACGGCAACGCACACGGTGAGCCCCGCGCGGCCCGCGCCCGAGGCGCTGGCAACCGTCAGCGCGAGCGCACCCGCGACGGCGGCCGCGTGCGGTCGCCACTCGCCCACGCATCCGTGGCGCACTACGTTTTCCCGTCGCCAGCGCGCTGTCAACGCCTCACACACAACCGGGGCGGACATTTCTATCTAACAGTAGGGAGGACATTCCCCTTGAACAGCGACAGGAAGCGCGGGCAGCACCACCGCCATCCGCGTGCCGTGCGCGGGCTCGCTCTGAGCACGGATGCAGCCCCCGTGCGCCTCCACCAGCGACTTGACGACCGCGAGCCCGATGCCGGCGCCCCGGGCGGCGGCGGCGGCGCCGGGCGCACGGTAATACGGCTCGAAGATGCGGGCCAGCTCCGCAGGCGGAATGCCGCCCCCCTCGTCGTCCACCGAGATCTCGACGCCGGCGGTGGTGGCGCTGGCGCGCACCCGTACGCGGGTGTCGGGCGGCGAGTACTTCAGCGCGTTGGATACGAGGTTCTTCACGATGCGGTCGAGCGCGTCGGCGTCGGCATTGACGGCGGGCAGGGCGGGCGCGCACTCCACGTCGATGCGCTGCCCGAGGCGCGACCATCGAAAGACGTCGAGAGCGGCGGTCACGGCCACCGCCACGTCCACGGGTGCGCGCCGCAGGGCGGGCTCGAGGCCCCGCTCGATCCGCGAGAGATCCAGGACGTCGCTCACGATGCGGCCGAGCCGCTCGGATTCCCCGCGGATGATACCGGCAATCCGCCGCGCCTCGTCGGCGGCGAACGGGCGCGTGGCGAGCAGCTCACTGAACCCCTGGATCGCCGTGAGCGGTGTCCGCAGCTCGTGCGAGGCGATGGCCACGAAGTCCGACTTCATGCGCGTGGCCTCGGCAACGCGCGCTTGCAGCTCCGCCGCGAAGCGCCGCTGGCGCGACGCCAGGCGCGCGTTTTCCAGCGCAAGGCCGACGTGCGCACCCAGCGTCAGCAGGGCCGCGCGCTCGTCGGCGCCGATATCCCCCTCGCGCTCCACCGCAAGCGCGCCCATCGGGACGCCCCCCGCGGCGAGAGGGGCGACGAACAGCCGCCGCGCAGGTCCGCCCCTCGCCACCGACGCCACGAAGACGGGGTTGCCGTCCTCGAGCACCCCGGCCATCACGGAGCCCGGCGCGATCGTCTCGCCGCCCGCGACCACCCAGCGGTCGCCGTCGCGGGCGACGAGCGCAAGCACGGCGGGCGCGAGACGGACTTCCAGGCAGGCGCGCAACCGACCGAGCACGATCTCGATCGGCGCCTCCTCGGCCAGCACCCGTTGCACGGCGAGGAGCGTCGCGTAACGACCCCGATCACGTCGCGCCGTGGCCGCCAGCGTACCCGCCACAACGCCCACCGCCACGAGGGCAGCCACCGTCAACACGCTTTCGACCGCGGCCGCTGTCGGCCCCACACGCTCGATATTCGCGAGCACGATGGGCGCATAGCACAGGAC
>JBKKCN010000714.1:0-15490 GCA_046712525.1 Candidatus Rokuibacteriota bacterium | reverse complement strand
CCATCTGCGACTACGCGTGGCAGGCGAAGGGCCAGAGCCTCGCCGACACGATCGCGAAGTGGTCGGCCAAGGCGCAGGACCGCGCCCACGTCGACTATGGATTTCACATCATCCTGTCCGATGCGAGCGACGCGCGCATCGCCGAGATCCCCGCCATCGTCGGCGCCGGTTACCCGAGCTTCAAGGTCTTCACCATCCGCGAGTTCGGCATCGGGGACGAGGCGCTGCTCCGCGTGCTCCGCGCCGCGCGCCAGGCGGGCGCGATCGTGAACGTCCACTGCGAGAACAGCGAGATGCTCGATCTCGCGGAGAAGGACATGATCGCCGCCGGGCGCCTCGATCCGCGGTTCTACGCCGAGAGCCGGCCGGCCCTCGCCGAGGCCGAGGCCACGCGAAGGGTCATCGACTACGCAGAGCTGGTCGACGCCGAGGTCTACATCGTCCACATGTCGTGCGAGGGCGCGGTGGACGCGGTGCGTGCCGCCCGCAAGCGCGGCGTGCGCGTCTGGGGCGAGACGCGCCCCATCTATCTCGGGCTCACGAGCGAGCGCTACGACCCGGGCGGCCTCGAGGCGGCGAAGGTGATCGGGGCGCCACCGCTCCGCGCCCTGCCCGACCAGGCCGCGCTGTGGGACGCCCTGCGGGCGGGAGATCTGCAGACGATCGGGAGCGACAACACCTCGTGGACGGTGGATCAGAAGGCGGAAGGCGTCCGGGATTTCCGGCGGGTGCCCTACGGCGTGCCCGGGCTCGAGACGGAGATGCGCGTGATCTACTCCGAGGGGGTGTCGCGCGGGCGCATCTCGCTCCAGACCTTCGTGGCCGCCTTCGCCACGAACCCGGCCAAGATCTTCGGTCTCTATCCGCGGAAAGGCACCGTGGCGGTCGGGAGCGACGCCGACCTCGTCCTCTTCGACCCTCGCCGGGTGGAGGTCATCGACGAGCGCACGCTACACTCGCGCGCCGGCTACGATCCCTTCCACGCCTTCACCGTCACCGGTGTGCCCGTGCTGACACTCAGCCGCGGCGAGATCATCGCGCGAAACGGCGCGCTCCTCAGCCGGCCGGGCCGCGGCCAGCACCTCCTGCGCGAACGCACGCGCTGACGCGGGTCACGGCGTGCGAGGGACGCTCGGCCGGCCGTGCACGCGCAGCCAGTGCCGCGCAATCTCGTCGCGCCGGGCGATCCAGACCCCGCCCTTGTCGCGCATGTGGCGCAGCACGCGGTCGAGGCCCGCGATGCGGCCGGGGCGTCCGATGGTGCGGAGGTGGAGCCCCACCGTCATCATCTTCGGCGAGGTCGCCCCCTCGTCCCAGAGCCAGTCGAAGGCGTCGATCACGTAGTCGGCGAAGTCCTGGGCCCGCACGAATCCCGCTTCCGGACGCTGGCAGCGCATGTCGTTGGTATCGAGGCTGTAGGGCAGCACGACGTGCTGGCGGCCGCCGGCGACGGCGAGGAGATACGGCAGGTCGTCGTCGTAGGCGTCGCTGTCGTAGAGGAACCCGCCCTCCTCGATCAGCAGCCGCCGGGTGTTCGGCGTGTGCGGAGAGCGGGTGTGCCACCCGATCGGGCGCACGCCGCACGCTTCGACGATCGTCTTGACGGCCCGATGGATCCACTCGCGCTCCTCGGCCTCGTTCATCCCTTTCGAGCTGAGCCACCGGTAGCCGTGGCACGAGATCTCGAACCCGCGGCCGATCGCATCGAGCCCGAGCCACGGCGACAGCGCCAGCGCCTCCGAGCACGCGTTGAGGGTGCAGGTGGCGCCGTGGCGCTCGAGCACGCGAGCGATGCGCCAGTAGCCCGCGCGGGTGCCGTAGTCGAAGTGCGATTCCATCGTGAGATTGGGACCGCCGGTCACCACGTCGATCATGTCGTAGACGTGCTCGTTCCCGGCGTCGCCCCGGCTCACGGCCTGCTCGGAGCCCTCCTCGACGTTCATGACGAGCGACACGGCGACGCGCGCTCCGCCTGGCCAGTGGGCGTGGGGCGGCTGCGCGCCATAGCCGACGAAATTGCGATGAGCAGGCACCTGAAAAGTCGTCATGGATCTCTCCTGGCCCGAACTACCGGGCTGCTGAAAAACGCGCAGGATGCTCAAACATGCCCAGACCCTAGGTAAGGATATCGAGGAGCGTCACGGCTTTGCCGGGGCGCTGCCGAGCGTGTGGGGGGATGGGGGGTCCTTCGAGGCCCCCATGACAACCGAGCGGGCGTTTTTCAGCATCCTGCTACCGGTTCATCATCTTGTTGGGCAGATACGTCACGAGACCGGGAAACACCACGGTGAGCGCGGTGCCGAAGAGCAAGAGGAAGAAGAAGGGCAGGCCGGCCCGGGACACGTAGAGGAGACTTCGTCCCGTGAACGTCTGCATGACGAACATCGGAAAGCCGACGGGCGGCGTGAGCTCGGCGACCTGCACCATCAGCACGATGAAGATGCCGAACCAGACGGGATCGATCCCGGCCTGCAAGACCATCGGCTGCACCACCGCGGAGGTGAGCACCACCATCGAGATCCCGTCGAGGGCGAACCCGAGCAGCACGTAGAGCACCGTGAGGGCGGCGAGCAGCCCCCAGGGCGAGAGCTGATACGCGGCGATCATCTGCGCGAGGGCGCGCGGAATGCCCGTGTACGCCATGGCCATCGACATGAACGCGGCGCCGGCGAGGATGAAGGCGATCATGCATGAGGTCCGGGTCGACTCCACCAGGCTGTCGACGAAGCCGGCCCAGGTGAGTGAGCCGAAGAGCGCCGAGAGTCCGAGCGCGCCCACCACGCCGACGGTGGCCGCCTCCGTCGGCGTCACGACGCCGAGATAGATGGTGCCCATGACGACCACGATCAGGAGCGTCACTGGAATGAGCCGCCGGGAGGCGGAGAGCTTCTCACCGAGGGTCATCCGGATGTCGTCCGGCGGCGTCTTCTCCGGATACCACCACGCCCAGAGCATCACGTACCCCATGAAGATGGCCATGATGAGGACGCCGGGGATGAAGCCGGCGATGAAGAGCCGGGCGATCGAGACCTGGGCGACGAAGCCGTAGACGATCATCATGATCGACGGCGGGATGAGGATCCCGAGGGTGCCCGACGCGGTCAGGCTGCCGATGACCATGCGCTCGTCGTAGCCGCGGCGCATCAGCTCCGGCAGCGCGATCTTCGCGACGGTGGCGCACGTCGCCGCGTTCGAGCCCGACACCGCGGAAAAGATGCCGCAGCCGATGATGTTGACGTGGATCAGGCGCCCGGGGATGCGTGCCAGCCACGGCGCCAGCCCGTTGAAGATGTCGTCGGACATCCGCGTCCTGAACAGGATCTCGGCCATCCAGATGAACAACGGCAGGGCGGTCAGCGCCCAGTTGTCGCTGCCGCCCCAGATGGTGGTGGCCATCACCTTCCCGGCCGGCACCGAGATGAAGACGACCAGACCGAACAATCCCACGCCCATCAGCGCGATGGCGACCCAGACGCCCGAGGCCAGGAGCGCCACCATCACCGCGAGCAGCACGAGGGCGACGACGGTGAGGTCCATGCGGCCTCAGCGCTCGCGGTCGGCGACGACGTCGGAGCGGGACGCGTCGAGGGGCGACGCGTCGTCGGGATAGCTCGGCGGCAAGCCCCGCGCGACCCGGACCAGATCGTCAACAAAGGCGATCGTCAAGATCAGGACCCCGAGCGCCATGATGCTCTGCGGCATCCACAGCGGAACACTGAGATTGCCCGTGGACCTCTCGCCGAACTGGCTGGCGTCCCAGGCCATGTCGGCGACGTGCCAGGTGAGATAGGCGCTGAGGGCGGCGCCGAGCCCGAGACACCAGATCTCGAGCGCCCGGCGTTGCCGGGGCGACACGTGATGGGCGAGCAGGCTCACGCGGATGTGCACGCCGGCGCGGAGCGTGGACGCGAGCGCCAGGAAGGTCGAGGCCATCAGCGCGTACCCGGCCAGATCGTCGGCCCCGGGCACCAGCACGCCGAGCAGCCGGCCCGTGACCTGGATCACGACGAGGGCGGCGATGGCGGCGAGGGAGAACGCCGCCAGGCCGCCCGACACCCGGTAGAGGCCGTCCAGAATCCGGCGCATGAGGGCGCGGTCGTCCTCGCGCGGGGGCCCCGGACCTGCTACTCCCGCATCTTCTTCATGACGCCCTGCCCCACGTCACCCGCCTTCTTCACCCACTCCTCCGTGAGCGTGGCGCCGATCTTCTCGAGCTGCCCGCGAAACTCCGCGGACGGCGTGGTGACGGTCATGCCCTTGTCCTTCAAGGTCTGGATCTGCGTGCCCGTGAGCTCCTCCGACATTTTCCAGCCGCGCGCCTCGGCCCTGGCGGCCGCGTCCAGCACGGCTGTCTGGACGTCGGCGGGCAGCCGCTTGAAGGCGGCCTCGTTCACGATGATGACGTTGAACGTGTGGTTGCCGCCGACGTTGACGAAGTGCCTGGAAAAATCCCAGGCCTGCGTGTCGATCCCGGTCTGGGGCGAGGTGTACATCGACGACACCAGGCCGGTCGCGAACGCCTGCGGCACCTCGCTGAACGCCACGCTCGCAGGGACGGCGCCCATCAGCTCGGCCATCCGCGACGTCATCGCGCTGTAGGTCCGCATCTTGAGCCCCTTGAAGTCCGCCACCGACGCCACCGGCATCTTCGTGTAGAAGCCCTGGGACGGCCACGGCGTGCTGTAGAGGAGCCGGATGCCCTGCTTGGCGAGCCGCTCGGTGGCGGCGGGCTTGGACGCGTCCCAGAGCTTCCGCGCCTTGGGGAACGTGTCGCTGAGGAACGGGATGGCGCTCGCCTCGAAAATCGGATCCTCGTTGCCGAACTGCACGATCAGGAGCTCGCCGAGGTGCACCTGGCCGCTCTGGACCGCGCGCTTCGTCTCCGGCAGCTTGAACAGCGACTGGTTCGAGTGCAGCGCGATCTCGAGCTTGCCGCCGGTGGCCTTCTGGACGTCGTCCACGAACTGCTTGATGTTCTGCGTGTGGAAATTGGCGTCCGGGTAGCCGGAGGCCATGTTCCACTTCTCGGCGGCGGCAGGTCCGGCGAACCCGGCCACCGCGGCCATCGCGGCAACGAGCGTCAGCACTCTCAGCATTGGTGGTCTCCGCCGCGCGGGCCCGAGCGGCCTCGCGCATCGATCGTTGGAGGTGCAGGTCAGTCGACGAACGCCAGCGCCCGCACGGGCGAGCCGGACCCGCCCTTCAGGTTGAGCGGAACGCCCTGGAAGTGGAATTCGCCGCGCTCCACGAGCTGTTCCAGATTGCAGAGCCACTCATAGTGCGAGATGCCGCGATCGCGGCACACGCGGTGATTCGGAAACGTCGGGTCGTTCGGCCGATCGGTCGACGGCCCCTCCACCCCGTGCAGCTTCGACCCCCGGTCGGCCAGCCAGTGCGTGGCGGCGGCTGTGATTCCCGGGTTGTTGTGCGCCGCCGAGTCGTTCGGATAGTGGCGGGCGTGAAAGCCGGAGCAGATCAGCACGATGTGCCCGTCGACGCGGACACCGGCCTTGCGCTCGGCCGCTTCGATGTCCTTCACGTCGACGTCCCCGAGGTCCGGAATGTGACGCAGGTCGAGCACGACCGCCTTGCCCATGAACAGGTCCAGCGGCATCTCGTCCACGGGCAGCCCGTCGGGATTGTTGTGGTAGAAGGCGTCCACGTGGGTGCCGGTGTGGTCGACCATCGCCATGAAGGTGGTGGTGAACGTCATCGGGTCCTCGGGCGTGCCGAGCTTGCGGCTCCGGGATTCCTCGTGGGTCACGTGCGGCTTGACGAAGGGTCTCTGTAGATTTTTGTGGCTCGGCATGAAGTCCTCGAGCTTGACGGAGAGATCGATGATCCTGGCCATGTTCTTCCTCTTGCTCCGTGTGGGCGGCCTCAGGCGTTGCCGGCCGCCGCTCGACGGACCAGCTTCGTGACCTGGTTGATGGCCATCTCGGCGAGGTAGAGATTCCCGCGCGAGTCGCCCCAGACGCCGTGCGCTCCCATCGTCACCGGCCGGCCGCGGGAGAGCAACCGCCCCTCCGGCGAATACATGGTGATCCGCGGAATCTGATCGGTCACGTACACGATGCCGGCGTGGTCGACATAGATGTCCATCGGGTGGAACTGATCGGCCCACTCCCCGTAGAAATCGCCCTCGGGGCTGAAGAGCTGCACGCGATTGTTCTCCCGGTCCGCGACCAGGACGCGCTCGCGGCTGTCGACCCAGATGCCGTGGGGTGTCGTGAACTGGCCCCGGCCCGCGCCGGGCGCGCCCCAGGAGCCAAGATGCTTGCCCTCGGCCGAGAACCGGTGGATGGCGGAGTTGCCGTAGCCGTCGGCCACGTAGATCTCGCCGTTCGGCGCCACCGCCACGTCCGCGGGATGATTGAAGGGCGCCTGCAGCGCCGGCCGGCCGCGGTGGCCGAGCGTGAGGACGATCTTCCCGTCCGGCGTCACCTTGAGCACCTCGTGCTCGTCGCGATTGCACACGTAGAGGTGATCGTCGGCGCCGGCGTAGATCCCGTGCGCGTCGCGCAGCCGGCCGTCGCCCCAGCCGGTGAGGAAGTTGCCGTCGCGATCGAACACCAGGATCGGAGGGTCCTTGCGCTGGTAGAAGTAGACGCGGTCCTTCGAGTCGACGGCGACGTGGCTGACGAGTCCCAGGGTCCACCCCGCCGGGAGCACCCCCCACGGGCGGAAGACGTCGTAGAGGAAATCGCCGGTGCCTACAACAAGGCCGGTCGCGTTGTCGAGGCTCACGCGGGCTGCGCTCTCATGGGCGGTCTCTTATAGGAAGTTGAGCCGCTGCTGTCAAGTCGCGAGAGTCGAGCGACAGCCTCCGACGCGCTAGGATTGGACCGTGCGCCTGCCCTTCGATCCGCCCGTCGCGCCGATGTTGTCCAAGGCCGCGGACGCCTTGCCGGACGGGAACGGCTGGCAGTACGAGCCCAAATGGGACGGCTTTCGGACGCTGGTGTTTCGCGACGGTGACGAGATCGTCCTCCAGAGCCGTGACGAGAAACCGATGAACCGTTACTTCCCCGAGCTTCTCGCGCCCCTGGCCGCGACGCTGCCGGAGCGCTGCGCCGTCGACGGCGAGATCGTCATCGTCAGCCCCGGGGGGCTCGACTTCGAGGCGCTCCTTCTGCGCATCCATCCGGCCGCGTCTCGGGTGAGGCTCCTGGCCGCGCAGACGCCGGCGTCGTTCGTGGCCTGGGACCTGCTCGCGCTGGGCGACGAGGACCTGCGCGAGGTGCCGCTCGCCGCGCGGCGCGCGCGGCTCGAGCAGGTGCTGGCCCGCGCGCCCGCGCCCGTGCACCTGTCGCCGGCCACGCGCGATCACGCCCTCGCGCAGGACTGGTTCCGCCGGTTCGAAGGCGCCGGGCTCGACGGTGTCATGGCGAAGCGTCTGGACGCACCCTACCGCGCCGGCGAGCGCACGATGATCAAGGTCAAGCACACGCGCTCCGCCGACTGCGTGGTGGCCGGCTTCCGCTGGCACAAGAAGGGCGCGGGCACCATGATCGGCTCCCTCCTGCTCGGCCTCTACGACGACGAGGGCACGCTGCATCACGTCGGCGTCACCGCGGCGTTCACCAACACCACGCGCACGCAGCTCGTCGCCGACCTGGCGCCCCTGCGAGAGAACGCGCTCGACGGTCATCCCTGGCGTGACTGGGCCGAGGCGCACGAGGAAGCCAACGCACAGGGGCAACGCCTGCCCGGCGCGACCAGCCGCTGGAACCGCGGCAAGGACCTGAGCTGGGAGCCGCTCCGGCCCGAGCGCGTCTGCGAAGTCGCCTACGACCACATGCAGGGGACTCGATTCCGGCACGCCGCACAGTTCGTGCGCTGGCGTCCCGACAAGCCCCCGCAAGACTGCCGGTACGATCAGCTGGAAGTCACGCCGGCCTACGAGCTGGAGCGTGTCTTTGGCGTGCGCCAGGGATCGTAGTCGGGATCGCCGCCGGACGGCGGGGTAGGATCGGGCCATGTCCGGACCATTGACCGGTGTCCGCGTGGTCGACTGCAGCACCGTCGTCCTCGGCCCCTGGGCCGCGCAGCAGCTCGGCGATCTCGGCGCCGACGTCATCAAGGTGGAGCCGCCCGAAGGCGACACCACGCGCCAGCTCGGCCCCATGCGCAACCCCAACATGGGCGCCTTCTTTCTCGCCGTCAACCGCAACAAGCGCTCGATCGTGCTGGATCTGAAAAGGGAGGACGCGCGCCGCGTGTTGCGTCGGCTCGCGACGGACGCCGACGTGCTGCTCCACAACTATCGGCCGCAGGCCGCGAAGCGCCTCGGGATGTCGTACGAGACGTTCCGTGCCGAGAATCCCGGCCTCGTCTATGTCGGCACCTACGGCTTTCGCGCCAGCGGGCCGTACGGCGCGAAGCCCGCGTACGACGACATCATCCAGGCGGTGTCGGGTGTCGCGGCTGTGCAAGGCTCGCTCACCGGCGAGCCGCGCTACGTCCCCACCATCGTTGCCGACAAGACCAGCTCGATGACCGTGCTCGCGGCCATGCTCGCCGCGCTCTATCACAAGGCGCGAACGGGCGAAGGGCAGGAAGTCGAGGTGCCGATGTTCGAGAGCATGGCGGCGTGGGTGATGGTGGAGCACCTCTACGGGGAGACGTTCGTGCCACCGATCGAAAGCGTCGGCTACAAGCGCGTGCTCAACCGCTATCGCCGCCCGTTCAAGACGAAGGACGGCTACCTCGCGATCCTGCCGTACACCGACCAGAACTGGCGGGACTTCTTCGCGATCGCAGGCCGGCAGGATCTCCTCGACGACCCGCGCTTCAAGACGCTCGGGACCCGCCTCCGGCACATCGAGTTCCTCTACGAGGAGCTCGGCAAGATCGCGACCACCCGGACGAACGCGGAGTGGCTCGCCGACCTCGACGCGAAGAACATCCCCGGCATGATCGTGAACTCGCTCGAGTCGCTGCTGACCGATCCGCACCTCGAGGCCACCGGGTTCTGGCAGATCATGGAGCATCCGAGCGAGGGGCGGCTGCGCCTGCCGGGCGTGCCCGTGGCCTACAGCAAGACGCCGGCCTCGATCCGCCGCCTGCCGCCGCGCCTCGGCGAGCACGGCGTCGAGATCCTGCGCGAGGCCGGGCTCGACGAGGCGCAGATCGACGCGCTCATCACCTCGGGCGCCGTGCGAGCCCCCGCCTGAACACCGTCCTCGTCGCCGGCGCCTCCGGCCTCGTCGGCTTCGCGGCGGCCAAGCACTTCGCCCGGCGTCCCGGATGGAACGTCGTCGCCGTCTCGCGCCGCATGCCAGAAGGTCTGGACGGCGCCGAGCTGGTCTCCGTCGACCTCACCGACCGGGCGCGCTGCGCTGACGTCTTCGGCCGCATGCGCGACGTCACCCATCTCGTCTACGCCGCGCTCCACGAGAAGCCGGGGCTGATCCCTGGCTGGCGCGAGCGCGACCAGATGGAGACGAACCGCGTGATGCTGGCGAACCTCTTCGAGCCGCTGCGCGCGGCCGCGTGTGACCTCCGGCACGTGACGCTGCTCCAAGGGACCAAGGCGTACGGCGCCCACCTGGGCCCGATCGCGGTTCCCGCGAAGGAGCGTCAACCGCGGCACGTGCACGACAACTTCTATTGGCTGCAGGAAGACTATCTCCGCGAGCGCCAGCGCGGTCAGGCGTGGAGCTTCACGATCCTCCGGCCGCAGGTCATCTTCGGCGAATCGCTCGGCAGCCACATGAACCTGATCCCGGCCATCGGCGTCTACGCCGCGCTGCTGCGCGAGAGCGGGCGCCCGCTGGCGTTCCCCGGTGGCCCGCCCTGGGTGCGCGAGGCGGTGGACGCCGACCTCCTCGCGCGCGCGTGCGAGTGGGCCGCCACCTCACCCGCGTGCGCGAACGAGACCTTCAACATCAACAACGGCGACGTGTTCGAATGGCGCCACGTGTGGCCGGCGATCGCCGAAACCCTCGGCATGGAGGCGGGCCCTGACGAGCCGCTCTCGCTCGCCGAGGCGCTTCCGCCGCGCGAGAAGGAGTGGGAAGCCATCGTCCGGAAGTACGGGTTGCGCGCGCCCGCTCGCTTCGCCGAGTACGTCGGACAGGGGTTCATCTACGCGGACGCGCAGTTTGCCTACGACGCGAAGCGGCTGTCCACCACCCTCGTCAGCACGATCAAGGCGCGGCAGGCGGGGTTCCACGACTGCATGGACAGCGAGGACATGTTCCGGAAGTGGTTCCGCCGGTTCCGGGACCTCAGGTGGCTGCCGTGAGAACGCGCAGCATCGCGCGTCAGCCTCCTCGTTCGGCAGACCTAGGCGAGGTGGAAGCGGCGAAGCTCCGGGAAGCGGTGCCGCCGTCGACGACGACTGGATCGCTCGCGCGGACGCCCCGAGGTGCCTATACTGGCGTCCGCGCCATGCCCCGGATCAACGAGCACTATCTGAACCTCCGCGCCGCTTACCTCTTCGCCGAGATCCGGCGGCGGCAGCAGGCCTACCGCGAGGCCCACCCGGGCGCCCGCGTGATCGACCTCGGCGTGGACGACGTCACACGCCCGCTGCCGCCGGCCGTGGTGCGCGAGGAAGCCGTGGAGCGCATTCACGCAGTGGCGAGGTGAGCGATGGCGCAACCGCATGTGATCTACCAGGCGAAGCCGGGCTCGGCGCTGGAGGTGAACCGCGACTTCTACACGCGCCTGGCGCGGGACACCGACGCGCGCACGCTCGTCGAGCGGTTCGTGATTCCGCGGCGCTCGGGTCGGGCGTGGCCGGTGCGCGCCGGGCAGCTCTTCCGCATCGTGACCCTCGAGGGGCCTCAGGTGGCCGATCTTAATATTTGGAGCCTGACCAATCCGCGCGAGCGCTTCTGGGCCTCGCGCTCGCGCCAGCTCCACCAGGCGCACGTGTCGACGTTCGACCGGCTGTGGTCGTGCCTGCCCTACCTGCGCCCGATGCTGACGATCACCGCCGACACCGTGCAGTTCGGGCGCGATGCCGACGGCGCCGGCTGTCACGACCTGCTCGGCACGCGGTGCGATCCCTACGTGCACAAGCTGCTCAACGGCGAGGAGTGGGACGTCTGCTGCCACAGCAACCTCGTGCGCGCCGTGCGCCCGTTTCACCTCACCGAAGTGGACGTGCACGACGTCCTCAACGTGTTCCAGGTCACCGGTCTCACCGCCGAGGGCAGGTATTTCACGAAGCCGAGCCCCGCGAAGCCTGGCGACTTCATCGAGTTCTTCGCCGAGTTCGACGTGCTGGCCGCGCTCTCGGTGTGCCCGCACGGCGATATGTCGAAGCCGGTGTGGGGACCCGGCGCGGGCGACGGGCTCGACATCTGCCGCCCGCTCGCCATCGAGGTGTGGCAGCCGGCGCCGTCGCTGCTCGCGGGCTGGATGTCCCCGGCGCCGTCGGACTATCGCGGCGGTCACGGGCTGCGCGAACCATGAGCCTGGTCGCGATTCCGGCCCGGCGCGACAAGGCAGCGCGCGGCCACTAGTGGACCGGGTTCGGGTCGCCATCGTCGGCTGCGGCAACATCTCGCAGCTCAACGTACCCGGCTATCTCCAGCACCCGCGCTGCGAGGTGGTGGCGCTGTGCGATACGCGGCCCGAGCTGGCCGCGCGGCGCGCGAAGGAATGGGGCATCGCGCCGCGCGTCTATTCCGACTTCGCCCAGGTGCTCGACGACCGCGCCATCGACGCCGTCGAGCTCCTCACGCCCACGTGGCTGCACGCCGATCAGGTGGTGCAGGCACTCGCGGCCGGCAAGCACGTCTCGTGTCAGAAACCGCTGGCCACGACCGTGGCCGAGGCTGGACGCATCGCCGCCGCGGTGTCGCGCGCGAAGACGACGTTCCGGGTGACCGAGAACTTCCTCTACTACCCGCCCATCGTGAAGGCCAAGGCACTGCTCGACGCCGGCGCCATCGGCGAGCCCTCGCTGGTGCGCATCCACACCACGCGGCCGGGCCACATCGTCGGGCTCGCCGTGGAGCGCGATCCAGAGGCGGCGGTGTGGCGCCGCGACCCCGGGCGCAATCCCGGCGGGGTGCTCTACGACGACGGCGTGCACAAGTACGCGACGGCCGCGTACTGGATCGGCGAGATCGGCGACGTCTCCGCCATCGTCACGCGCGGCCAGGACTTCGTCATGGAGACGCCGAGCGTGGTCACGTGGCGCTTCAAGAACCGCGAGTGCCTCGGTATCGTGGACTACACGGCCGCACCCGAGATGACGATGCGCGGCCGCTACGTCCTCGTCGACGAGTTCTTCGAGATCCACGGCAGCCGCGGCATCATCTGGGTCACCCGCTGCAGCGGCGAGCTGCTCGACCTGCCGCCCGTGATGGTGATCCGCGGCACGGAGACCACCGCCTATCAGGTGCCGAGCGACTGGCGCCTGGGCTTCGACGGCGCGGCCGCGGACTTCGTGGACGGCGTGCTCAGTGGGCGCCAGCCCGCGCAGGACGTGGCCGAGGCCACGCGCATGCTGCGGGTGCCGCTGGCCATCTACGAGGCCGCGCGCACCGGTCGCGCGGTGGCACCGGAGTCGGTCAGCTAGCGAGCACGACGGTTCGCGGGATCCCTAGACCATCGCGATGGCTTCGATCTCCACGCGCGCGTTGCCCACGAGCCGCGTGCACTCAAACGTCGTGCGCGCGGGCGGGTCGACCGGGAAGTACTGGCTGAAGACCTCGTTCATCGGCATGAGCTCGCCGAGATCCACCATGTAGATGGTCACCTTCACCACCTTCGCAAGTGACGAGCCCGCCGCCTCGAGCACGGCCTTGAGGTCCTCGCAGACCTGGCGGGTCTCGGGTCCGATGCCGCCCTCGGCCAATCGCTTCGTGGTCGGATCGTTGCCGAGCTGGCCGGACGCGAACACCCAGTCGCCCGCCTTGATCGCTTGCGACAGCGGCACCCGGGCCGGCGGCACCTTGTCGGTGTGAACGACTTCGCGGCTCCTGGCCGTCAAATGTTTTCGTCCCAGGCCTGATACGTCGGGGGCGAGAGCTCGTCGACGGTGCGCCCCGCCCAATCGTGCTCCTTCATGCGCGGCCACATGCGTTCGCCGGCGGCCTGCAGCGCAGCAAGGAGCGCGTGCTCGGCGGCGGCGAGCACACGCCCGCCGTCGACGACGAGGCGGCCGTTGACCCACACGCGGTGGACGTCGTCGGCGGTGGCGTTGTAGACGAGGTTCTTCACGGGATCGCGCAACGGCGTCATGCCCCACGAGGTCGCCTTCCACAGCACGATGTCCGCCTTGGCGCCGGGCGCGATGCGGCCGAGGTCGTCCCGGCCGAGCGCCGCCGCGCCACCGAGCGTGGCCGCGTCGAAGACGTGGGCGGCAGTCGTAGCGTGCGTGCCGCGCTCGACCACCTTCGAGGCGACCGCCGTCCACCGCATCGCCTCGATCACGGATTGCGGATTCGTGTCCGTGCCGAGCGCCATGTTCACGCCCGCGGTCCGGTAGAGCGCGAACGACTCCATGAGGATCCCGCGACGTGCGAAGACCCACACCGCATGCGCGACCGAGCAGCCGGACTCGGCCATGACCTGCACGTCGCCGGCCGGGTAGTTCGTCCACGACGAGCCGCCGACGATGATGGCGTGGCCGAGGATCGTGTTCGGCCCCAGGACGCCCAGATCGTCGAGCCATCCGATGGGCGTCTTCCCGTGCCGCGCGAGCATCTCGTTGAACTCGACCACCGACTGCGAGGTGTGCACGGTGTACGGTCGGCGCGCCTCGTCGGCGAGGCGCTTGGCGTCACGGAGCAGATCGGCGGTGCAGGTGTCGACCTGGGAGGGGGCGATGCAGCCGCGGACGAAATCGCCGTGGGCGCTGTCGTGCTTTTCCAGGAATCGCGCGGCGCGCCGGAGGCCTTCGCGTCCCGCCTCCTCGTTCCACTCCCACACCACGCGCCGCCCGTCGCGCGTGAGCCATCGTCCCGATCGGAATGTCAGGCCTTCGTAGACGCGCAGGCCGAACCGCTCCGCGCGCTCGGCCACCGCGTCGCCGTGGCGTCCGATGTCGAGCACGGTGGTGACGCCGCCGCGCAGCAGCTCCGCCATCGAGAAGTCGATGCAGGCGCGGGTGCCCTCCTCGTCCTGCGCGCCGTCGCGCACGGGCAGGAACTCGAAGAGTCCCGAGTACCAGAACTGCGGACTGCCGCGGTCCTCGACGAACGAGCGGTCGAGCGGGGAGCTGCCGAGATGCGCGTGGGTGCTGATGAGCCCGGGCGTGAGCACGCGGTCGCGCGCGTCGACCGTCTCGTCGACGGGGCCGTCGACGCGAGGGCCCACGTGGACGATACGCTCGCCCTCGATCACCACCACACCGTCGCGGAGCAGGCGATGATGCTCCCCGTCGAAGGCGACGACCCAGCCGGCGTGAATGGCGGTGCGGCGCGCGGTGCTCATCGCCCGCGTAGTGTACCCTCTCCCGCGCTGAAGGTCTCCGCGCGCCTAGCCGAGCGCGCGCAGCCGCTTGGAGGTCAGCAGCAGGAGCGCGTTGATCGCGACCATCGCGCCGCCGAACATCACGGCGAAGCGCGCGTCGACGGCGGCCGCCAGCACGCCGCCGATGAGGCCGCCCAGCGGCAGCAGGTTCCAGCAGAGCGAGTAGAGCGACAGCACACGGCCGCGCAGCCGGTCCGGCACGCGCTGCTGCAGGAACGTGCTGACCTGCGTCAGGTAGAACGTGTTGGTGAAGCCGACCAGCAACAGCATCGGCAGCGCGAGCGCCATCCCCGGTGCGATCGCGAACGCCATCAGCGAGAGCCCCATGCCGACGGCCGGTACCAGCATGGCCGGGCCCGGCCGGCGGATCCGGTGGGCGGCGGTGGCGAACGTCATGGTGCCGACGAAGGCCCCCACCCCGTGGGCGGCGTTGAGCAGCCCGTACCCGACGGCGCCGGTGTTGAAGTACCAGTCGGCGAAGATCGGCAGCAGCGTGACGTAGGACAGCCCGAAGACCGCGTTGAAGAGCGCGAGGCCGATGAGCGCCGCGAACACGAAGTTGTGGGCGACGAAGCTCAGCCCCTCGACGAGCTCGCGCAGGAAAGTGTCGCCCGCGCTCTGCGAGGGATCGGCGGCCACGCGCAGGCGGCTGTAGAGCACGAGCGCGATGCAGGAAGCAGCGGCCGCAAGGCCGAAGCCGACCGTCCCGCCGAAGGCGGCGATGAGGATGCCGGTGACCGAGGGGCCGATCATCCGGCCCGCCTGCCAGGGGATCGAGCCGAGCGCGACGGCGTTGGGCAATTGCGCGCGCTCCACGAGCTGCGGAATGAGCGACAGGCGCGTGGGCTCGTCGAAGGCGCGGAAGGTACTGCTCAGCGCGGCGAGCGCCAGCAGGTGCTCGACTCGCACGAAACCGGCCGCGGCGAGGCCGAAGGCGATCATGAGCGTGAGCGCGGTGAGGATCTGGGTGCCGATCAGCAGGCGCAGCCGGTTCACGCGGTCGGCGAGGACGCCGCCGAAGAGCTGGAACACGACGAGCGGCACGCCCTGC
>JBKKCN010000713.1:0-6000 GCA_046712525.1 Candidatus Rokuibacteriota bacterium | reverse complement strand
CGCGCCCGCGCGGTCTCGCGCCGGGCGGCGAAGCCGGCGACGTCGCCGAGCTTCAGCGCCTGCTGCATGCTCAGCTCGAACGCGCCGGAGTCGTAGGTGACGCCGAGCGGCGTGCGGTACGGCATGGCCGAGCCGGGGATGAGATTCTTGCGGCGCAGCTCCACGCGATCGAGGCTCAGCTCGCGAGCGGCATCGTCGATGAGCCGCTCGATGAGGTAGGTCGCCTCCGGCCGTCCCGCGCCACGGTACGTCGCCGTCGAATTCGTATTGGCGAACACGCTGGTGACGTGCACGTGGGCGGCGGCGATCGTGTAGACGCCCACGACGCCCACCACGTTGGAAAAGGTGGCAAGCAGGTTGCGGTCCGACGACACGTAGGCGCCCACGCCCGCGAGCGTGCGCACCCGCACGGCCAGGAAGCGCCCGTCGGCATCGAGCGCCAGCTCGGCCTCGCTCACGTTGTCGCGCGCGTGCTCGTCGGCAGGGATCGCCTCGCGACGCTCGCAGGTCCACTTCACGGGCCGGCGCAGCTTGCGCGCCGCCCACAGCACGAGGCGGTGCTCCGCGTACTGCCAGCCCTTGGTGCCGAAGGCGCCGCCCACGTCGCCCGCGATGACGCGGATGTCCTGCTCGGGGATCTTGAAGATGTTGCTGGCGAGCGCGTTGCGCACGCGGTGCGGATACTGGACGTCGGCGTAGAGGGTGTAGCGCGCTTCGCCTGCATCCCACACGCCGAGGGCGCCGCGCGCTTCCATGTACTGCGCGTGCACCCGGGTGATGACGTACCGGCGGCGCACCACGCGATGCGCTTGCGCGAACGCCGCCTCCGTGGCGGCCTTGTCGCCGGCCTCGTACACGTTGGAGACGTTGTCCGGACACTCGTCCCAGACCGCGGGCGCGCCGGGACGCACGGCATCGGCGATCGACGTCACCGACGGCAGCGGCTCGTACTCCACGCGCAGTCGCTCCGCCGCGTCCTCCGCCTGCGCGAGCGTCTCGGCGATCACCATGGCCACAGGATCGCCGACGTGCCGCACACGGCCCTGCGTGAGGCCGCGGTGGGGCGGGGCGAACATGGGCGAGCCGTCGGGCCGCTTGCGCTTGAGCGTCATCTGCATGGTGCCGAGGTCGTGCGCGACGTCTTCACCGGTGTACACGGCGATGACGCCGGGGGCCTCGAGGGCGGGACCCGTGTCGATGGCCGCGATGCGCGCGTGCGCGTGCATCGAGCGCACGATCACGGCCCACGTCTGCCCGGGCAGGTTCACGTCGCCGAGGAAGCGGCCCTGCCCTCGCAGCAGGCGGCCGTCCTCCACGCGCTTGATGCCCTGCCCGATCCCGAAGCGGCCCATCAGTACCTCCTCATGGAAGGCGCATTCTCCACCGGCGGCCGCGTCGCGGTCAAGGAACGCCCGTGATATAACCGCCGAACCCATGGCGACCCCGAGCCGCAAAGACATCATCGACGAGGACGTCCGCGACCTCGCGCGCCTCGGGTACGCCCAGCAGCTTTACCGGGAGATGGGCGGCTTCTCCAACTTCGCCATCTCGTTCTCGATCATCTCGGTGCTCACCGGCGCCGTCCTCCTCTATGGCTACGGGCTGAAGTTTGCGGGGCCCATCGTGAACTCGGTGGGCTGGCCGGTCGTCAGCCTCTTCACGCTCGCGGGGGCGGCTTCCATGGCCGAGCTGGCGTCTGCCTATCCGACAGCGGGGGGATTATATTTCTGGGCGTTCCGCCTCGGGGGCCGCACGTGGGCGTGGGTCACGGCGTGGCTCAACATGATCGGACAGGTCACCATCACCGCCGGCATCAACGTGGCCGCGGCCACGTACCTCATCGGCGCCGTCACCCGCATCGCGGGCGTGTCCCACGACGCCGCGGTGCCGCTCTTCGGCGCGGTCACCGGCTGGTACTTCCAGCTCTTCGTGATGGTCATCATCATGGTGCCGCAGGTACTCATCAACATCTTCGGCATCCGCCTCACCGCCCGTCTCAACGACTTCAGCGTGTGGTGGCACATCGGCGGCGTGCTGGTGATCGCCGCGCTGCTCACGTTCCTCGGCACCCATCACAACAGCGGCAGCTTCCTCTTCCAGCACGTCACCGTCACCACGCCGCTCGAGGCCTCGTCGACCGATCTCGGCGGTGGTCGCGTGGCGCCCGCGCTCGTCATCGCGGATCTCAAGCTGCCGTCACCGCTGTTTGCCCTCGTGCCCGGTCTCGCCTCGCTGTACGCGGCGGCACCCTTCGCGCTCGTGTTCGTGCTCGGCCTGCTGCAGGCGCAGTGGACGTACACCGGCTACGATGCCTCCGCGCACGTCGCGGAAGAGACCGTGATGGCGCGGCTGAACACCGCGTGGGGCGTCTTCCTGTCCGTGGCGGTGTCGGCGGTGGTGGGCTACGTCCTGCTGATGATCCTCACGTGGTGCATTCCGCGCGGCGACGTGGCGGCCACCGCCAACGATCCCTATCCCGTCCTGCAGATCGTCTACGGCAACCTCTCGCGCTTCTTCGCCAACGTCGTCGCCGTCATCATCGGGGGCGCGATGTGGCTGTGCGGGCTGGCCTCCATCACCTCCATGGCGCGCATGTGGTATGCGTTCGCCCGCGACGACGGCATGCCCGGCGCCGCCTTCCTCAAGCGCGTCGACGCGCGCCGGCGCACGCCCACGTGGGCCATCGTCGTCACCAGCCTGCTCGCCGTGCTCATCACGGTGTACGCGGCCGCCTTCTCCGTGGTCACGTCGATCAGCACCATCACGCTCTACCTGGCCTACGTCATCCCCATCTATCTCAACTGGCGCAACCGCCGCCGCGGCCGTGGAGAATTCGCGACGGCGCGCACGGCGCCCTGGAGCCTCGGACGCTTCAGCCCCGCCGTGAACGTCATCGCCATCGTATGGGTGATCGTCATCACCATCGTCTTCGCGCTGCCTCCCAACGAGCTGGTGCTGTGGACGATGGTGCTCGTCGCCCTCGTGCTCGCCGCTTACTGGCGGCTGTCCGCGCGCCGCCGCTTCGTCGGCCCCGCGGCCGCGCCGCGGTGAAGATGGCGCGACCACGCAATATTTCGATAGCCGTGAATACACGCCCGGCCCGAAACGTCCCATGCGTGGGAGGTACTGGACTATGCCTAAGCAGTTCCAACACCTCGTATTGGCGGTAATTCTTACCGGATTGGCTTTGGTCGCCGCCGGATGCCTCGCCGTTCCCGTTCCCGTTCCTGGTCCCGGTTACGCCTATGGCCCTCCGCCGCCCGTTCTCGTGGTGCCTCCGCCGGTCTACGGCGGCTACTACCGTGGTGGCTACTACCGCGGCGGCCACGGACACGGTCACCGGCACTAGAAACCTTCCAGCGCCGCCGAGATGGCGCCGTGTGACTCAGACGCTCGAGCAGTGTCCGTGGCTCGTCGCCGACCACGCTGGAGTCATTCTCGGCTCTCTCCATGCCAGCACGCATCGCACGCGAGCGGCCTCCACATCGTCCGAGACGGGCCGCACGTAGCAGCGTACTGTGGGATAGGGCTGAATAGCTCGATAGGGAGACCCGATGCGCACACTGACGACCTCGCTGTTGCTATGTCTGACGGTCCTCACCTCCGTCGTCGCGGGGGCGGCGGAGCAGATGAAACCGGGCTTGTGGGAAATGACGATGAAGTCGGACGCAATGGCGAACATGCCGCCGATGTCGCCAGAGCAGCTGGAACAGATGCGCCGGATGGGCATCAACATGCCGCAGACGCAGGATGGCGGCATCGTGACGCGGGTCTGCATCTCGAAGCAGATGGCCGAGCGCGACCAGCCGCCGGGCATGCAGAACGACTCGGGGTGCCAATCGAAGAATTACCGGCGCACCGGCAACACGTATTCGGTCGACATCGTCTGTAACGGGCCGACGATGAAAGGCGAGGGAAAGGCCAAGGGCACGTTTACGGGCACCGACCGCTTTACGTCCACCTACGACTTCAAGGGCATGATGGACGGCCAGCCGGTCACCCAACACCATGACAGCAGTGGCAAATGGCTGTCCGCCGAGTGCGGCAACGTGAAGCCTGTCGGCGACATGCCGGCAAAGAAGTAACGCCGCGGGGGACGTCGGCCGGCCGTGTCGGAGAGGCCGCGAACGCTCATGCGCCATAAAGAACGCCATCGCTCAGAACGTATCGGCTGGCTGCGGGCCGCCGTGCTAGGCGCAAACGACGGCATCGTGTCGACGGCCAGCCTCGTCGTGGGTGTCGCCGCAGCCGGGACCTCCAAGAGCCAGGTGATCGTTGCTGGAATCGCGGGCCTCGTCGCAGGCGCCATGTCCATGGCTGCCGGTGAATACGTCTCGGTGAGGTCCCAGTCAGACACCGAAGAGGCGGACCTGGCGCGTGAGCGCCAGGAGCTGGCGACCAACGACAAATCTGAGCGAGCAGAACTGGCAGGTATATATGTCGCCAGAGGCTTGGAGCCTGCTCTCGCGCGCCAGGTTGCGGATCAACTCATGGCCCACGACGCGCTGGGGGCCCACGCGCGGGACGAACTCGGCATTTCCGATCTTCAGCGTGCGCGTCCTGTGCAGGCGGCGGTTGCGTCAGCAGCTACGTTTTCCGTGGGAGCTGCGTTACCGCTTCTGATCACGCTTCTCGCTCCCCCGAACATCATGGCAACGGCCGTTACGGCGACGTCCGTCGCTTTCCTGGCGGCTCTGGGATGGCTCGCGGCACGCGCCGGAGGCGCTCCGGCCACCGTCGGTGCGCTACGCGTAGCCATTTGGGGCGCTCTCGCAATGGCCATTACGTATGGCGTGGGCGCTCTCTTCGGCGCCGTCGTGTAACCCGCGCTCGACTTCGATGCTCGAGCTCCACGACGTTCGACGTTCTAGGTCGCGCGCGTGAACTCTTCCGGAAACTCCGTGAGGCCTGACAGCACGGCATAAGGCGCCGCCTGCCCCAGGCCGCACAGCGACGCGAGCTGAATCACCTCCGCCAACGCCTTCACCGACGACACGTCGAGCGCGCCGTCGAGCATGGCGAGCATCCGCGCGGTTCCTTCGCGGCACGGTGTGCACTTGCCGCACGACTCGCGCGTGTTGAACGCGAGCAGAGTCCGCACGGCGTCACGGACGGAGGCCTGCTCGTCGAGGGCGATGACGCCACCGGTACCGGGATTCACCGGACCCCGCGGCACGAGGGGCTCGTCGAAATTGCGCGGGTGGACCACGCTGCCCGAGGGGCCGCCCACCACCGCCGCGCGCAGCGGTCGCCCCGTCGAGGAGCCGCCGCCGATGTCCTCGATGAGAGTGCGGAGCGTGCAGCCGAGCTCCATCTCGACGACGCCGGGACGACGCAGGTGGCCGGAAAGGCCGAACAGCTTGGTGCCGTGGCCGCGGCCCAGCGACGCAAACCACGCGCCGCCGCGCGCGACGATGCGCGGCACCGCGGAGAGTGTCTCCACGTTGTTGATGACGGTGGGCTTGCCCCACAGTCCCGACTCCACGGGAAAGGGCGGGCGCGTGCGCGGCATGGCGCGCCGGCCCTCGATCGATTCGAGGAGCGCCGTCTCCTCGCCAAGCACGAAGCCGCCCATGCCGCGCCGCAGCTCGACCTCGAGCGAGAAATTGGAACCGAGAATGCGCGCACCGAGAAGCCCGGCGGTCCGCGCCTGCTCCGCCGCCGTCGCCAGCCGCTCGGCCGACAGGTTCGCTTCGCCGTGTACATACAGGATCGCGCGCGAGGCGCCCACCGCGAAGGCGGAGAGCAGTACGCCTTCGAGCAGCGCGTGCGGATCGCCTTCCATCAGGTGGCGGTCCTTGAAGATGCCTGGCTCACCCTCTTCGCCGTTCATGACGACGAACTTCGGCGCGCCGGTGGCGACTCGACAGCCGTCCCACTTCACGGCCGTCTGGAAGTAGGCGCCTCCGCGTCCCTGCAGCCCCGCCGCCCGCAGCTCCTCGATGATGTGCTGGGGACGGTTCTCCTCGAGCATTTTCGCCAGCGCCGCGTACGCCTCAT
>JBKKCN010000712.1:0-7757 GCA_046712525.1 Candidatus Rokuibacteriota bacterium | reverse complement strand
GTGCGGCCTACACGGTCGACGAGGGTGCGGGCTCGCGGCTGATCACGGTGACGCGCACAGGCGGCTTCGGCTCGAGCGTCACGGTGCATTATGCGACGGCCAATGGGACGGCGGCGGCGGCGGCGGACTATACGACTGTATTGGGGACGCTGTCCTTCGCGCCGAATGTCACCTCGCAAACCTTCGCGGTGCCCATCCTGGAAGACACGCTCACCGAGGGTGCGCAGACGATCAACCTGACGCTGTCCAGCCCCGGCGGCGGTGCCGTCCTCGGCACGCCGAGCACGGCCGTCCTTACCATCAATACCAACGATGCTCCGCAGCTGCAGTTCAGCAGTGCGGCCTACACGGTCGACGAGGCTGCGGGCTCGCGGCTGATCACGGTGACGCGCACAGGCGGCTTCGGCTCGAGCGTCACGGTGCATTATGCGACGACCAACGGGACGGCGGCCGCGGGGGCGGACTATACGACTGTGTCGGGGACGCTGTCCTTCGGGCCGAATGTCACCTCGCAAACCTTCGCGGTGCCCATCCTAGAAGACACGCTCACCGAGGGCGCGCAGACGATCAACCTGACGCTGTCCAGCCCCGGCGGCGGTGCCGTGCTGGGCACTCAGCGGACGGCAGTGCTCACCGTCGTGGCCAACGATGCCCCACGGCTGCAGTTCCAGAGTGCCGCGTACGCCGGCAGCGAGCGTGCCGGCCTGAGCACGATCACGGTCACGCGCACGGGCGGCTTCGGCACCACGGTCACGGTGCGATACGCGACGAGCGATGGCACCGCGCAGGCGGGCCTGGACTATGCGAGTACCACCGGCACGCTGACGTTCGGGCCGAACGACACCACGCGCACGTTCGCAGTGATGGTCCTGGACGACACGCGGCCCGAGGGCACCGAGACGGTCGGTCTCACGCTGTCGAGCCCCGGCGGTGGCGCCGTCCTCGGCACGCCGAGCACGGCCGTGCTCACCATCGCCTCCAGCGACTGAGGGCCATGGGGGTCTTGACCGCTGGCACCCGCGCCATGATGATGGGGCGGGTGAAGACACCGTGATGACACCGCATCGCCGTCTCGGCAACAGCACGCTCGACGTCTCCGCTATCGGCCTCGGCTGCATGTCCATGTCCGGGACCTACGGGCCCGGCGACGACGCGCAGTCGATCGCCGTCGTGCAGCGCGCGCTCGACCTCGGCGTCAACTTCCTCGACTCTTCCGACATGTACGGCTGGGGCCACAACGAGACGCTACTTGGCCAGGCGTTGAAGGGACGGCGCAAGCAGGCCGTGCTCGCCACCAAGTTCGGCCAGGTGCAGCGGCCGGGGGGCGCCAACGCCGTCGACGGCCGGCCGCAGTACGTGCCGCAAGCCTGCGACGCGAGCCTCAAGCGGCTGGGCGTGGACGTGATCGACCTCTACTACCAGCATCGCGTCGATCCCAACGTGCCCATCGAGGAGACGGTGGGCGCCATGAAGCGGCTCGTGGAACAGGGCAAGGTGCGGTACCTCGGCCTCTGCGAAGCGGCGCCTGCGACCATCGTCCGTGCGCACGCCGTGCACCCGCTCACGGCCGTCCAGATGGAGTACTCCCTCCTCTATCGTGTGGAGGCGGAGCAGACGCTGCCCACGCTGCGCCGGCTCGGCATCTCGCTGGTGGCGTACTCGCCGCTCGGCCGCAGCATGCTCACGGGCCAGGTCCACAAGGTTGCCGACATCCCCGAGGACGACCGCCGCCGGCAGCACCCGCGATTCGCCGAGGACAATCTCAAGCGTAATGCCGAGCTCGTGCGGGAGGTGGAGGCCATCGCGCGCGCGAAGCGCTGCACGCCCGCGCAGCTCGTGCTGGCGTGGCTGCTCGCCCAGGGCCCCGACCTCGTGCCCATCCCCGGCACCAAGCGGCAGGAGCGTCTGGAGGAGAACGTGGGAGCCGTGGCGGTGGAGCTGAGCCCGGCGGACGTTGCACGCATCTCGGAAGTCGTTCCCCCCGGCGCCGCCGCCGGCACCCGCTACCCCGAGGCCCAGATGAAGGCGGTCTTCATCTAGTCGGACTATCCATGAGCGACGCGGCTCGTCCGTTCGCCGGTCTCGAGGTGGTGGAGTTCGGGCAGTTTATCGCGGTTCCCTATTGCGCGCAGCTCCTCGCGGAGGGGGGCGCGCGCGTCATCAAGGTGGAATCGCTCGAGGGCGATCCCGTGCGCCACCTCGCGCCGCTGGCGCCGGGCGAGACGCGCCACTTCATCTCACGCAACCGGGGCAAGCGCTCGCTGCCGCTCGACCTCCGCCATCCGCGTGCGAAGGACGTCATCGACCGTCTCCTCGCGCGCGCCGACGTCGTGCTCACCAACTTCCGCCCGGGGCTCGCCGTCGAGCTCGGCCTCGACTGGGCAAGCCTGGAGCCGCGCCATCCCCGCCTCGTCGTCGGCAACGTGAGCGCCTTCGGCCGCCGCGGTCCCGACGCGGGCCTCGCCGGCATGGACATGGTGGTGCAGGCGCGCAGCGGGTTGATGGCGACCCTCGGACGCATGGAGGACGGCGTGCCCGCCGCCGGCGACGCGCCCGTGGCCGACTACATGTGCGCCATGACGCTCGCCTTCGGCATCGCCGCCGCACTGTTGCGCCGCGAGCGCACGGGCCGCGGAGGCGAGGTGGACGTGGCGCTCTTCATGGCCGCCCTCACGCTGCAGAACAACTCCCTCGTCCGCGTCGCCGCCGCCGACACCGCGCCCCAGGCGGCCGCGCTCGCGCGGCTGGCCGAGATGCGGGCCGCCGGGCGCCCCTTCGAGGAGCAGGCGGACACGATGCCGACCGTCCGCACTCCCGGCATGACGAATGTCTACTACCGCACCTACGCGACGAAAGACACTGCGGTGGCCGTGGCCTGCGTCAGCCCCGGGCTTCAGCGGACGTTCATCGACGCCATCGGCCTCACGGATGCCGCTCACGCCGGCAAGGTCGCCGATCCTCTCGCCCACTACCGGGCGCTGCGCGAGCGCGCCGAAGCCGCCCTCGCCTCACGCACCAGCGCCGAATGGAAGAAGATCTTCGACGCGCGCGGCGTGCCCGGCGCCGCCGTGCGCTTCGCCGTCGAGATGCTCGACGACGAGCAGGCGCGCGCCAACGGCCTCTTCCACGATCTCGCCCACCCCGGCCTCGGGACGGTGCGCGTGCTGGCGCCGCCGCTGGCGATGGACGGCGCTGGCTTTCAGCCGGGGGCGCCCACCGAGGCCTTCGGGTCGCAGGCGCGGGCGATCCTGGGTGAGATCGGATTCAGCGACGCCGAGGTCGACGAGCTCTTGAAGGCTGGCGTCAGCCATGCGCGTTGATCACGGCGGTATGGTGATGGGCAGGAGGAAACCATGGTGGACAATCAGGTGGTCTGGTTCGACATCCCGTGCGCGATCTCGATCGCGCCATCCGCTTCTACTCCGCCGTCCTCGCCGCTCCCCTCAAGCGCGAGGACGCCGGGCCCGGCATGGCGCTCGCCGTGCTGCCGCATTCAGAGAACACGGTGGGCGGCTGCCTGGTGCAGAAGTCGGGCGACGAGCCGGGACGCCAGGGCCTGCTGCTCTATCTGAATGCGAAGGGACGGCTCGACGACGCCATCGCCGCCGCCGAGAAACACGGCGGCAAGGTGACCGAGCCCAAGCACAGCATCGGGCCCCACGGCTTTCGCGCTGTCCTGCTGGACAGCGAGGGTAACCGCATCGCGCTGCACTCGATGTAGGTCACGCCCGCTTCATCAGCTCCAGCGCGGCGCGACCGACGAGGCCGGCGGGGTCGGCGAGGGTCGCGATCATCTCGAAGTGATTGAGCCCCTTACCGATGAGGTAGCGGTGGAGACGGCCGATGGCGTCGAGCGCGTCGGCGAACTCGCGCGATTGGCGCTGGAATTCCGGGCTGTCGTGGTCGCCGTTGGCGACGATGACCGGACAGGCGAGGCGCGCGAGGTGACGCTGTGAGCTGTACTCGTGCTCGATGCGGTCGTCGAAGTTGACGTACGACGCGCGCGCCGAGAGCCGCGGCGCCTTGAGGTCGTACATCCCGCTCACGCACACGCCGCCCTTCACGACGTCGGCGGGCAGATCGAAGGGGCGCCAGTCGGTGACGAGGACGTTGCCGGCGAGGTGGGCGCCCGAGGAGTGCCCGGACACATAAATCTGTCGCGGATCGCCGCCAAAGCTGGTGGCGTTCCGGGCCACCCACGCCACCGCGCGGCGCACCTGGGCCACCATCCCGTCGAGGCCGACCTCCGACACCGGGGCGAAGTCCGGCACCACGAAGTGCGCGCCCGCGTGCACGAACGTTTCGGCGGGGTATGCGGACGCGGCCGCCGTGCCCCTCAGCCAGGCGCCGCCGTGCAGAAACACCATCACGGGGGCGTTCGGCGCCGGCGTCGCGTAGACATCGAGCGTCTCGATGGCGCTCGGGCCGTACGCCACGGTGCGCGGGCGACCGAGACGCGCGCGCACCGCGTCGCTGTCCTTCCCGCGCCGTTCGAGCAGCTCCTGCATGTTGGGCGCCCAGGGCGCCTGCTCGTAGGCGCGGTCGAGCGCAGCCTGGTCGTAGTGCAGGAAGACGGCGTCAGCCGCCATAGATCTTCTTCATCTCGCTCGAGGCCCACGCCACCGCGTCCTCGGCGCGCATGCCCTGGATGGCCTTGGCGAACATGTCCACCATGATGTACTTCGTGAGCGCCTCGGTGGCCTTGCGCCCGGCGGGGCCGGCGTACCCGACCTGCCGCGCGTACTGCAGCGTCTCCGGGAAGACGGCGGTCTTGGGATCCTTCTTCCACAACGCGTGGTCGCGATAGACCTTGGTGGCGGGAATGCCGAAGGTGTCCATCGTCTCGAAGTAGCGGTCGAACTGGGCGCGGTCCATGTAGTAGCGGATGAAGTCCTTGGCCACCTTCTGGTTCTTCGAATACTTCATGACCACCGCGTTCCAGCACGGCAGCCAGTAGAAGCGGCCGGCGGGGCCGGCCGGATAGTGGCCGTGGTTCATGCCCTTGTAGACGTCGGGGAACTTGCCGCGCGCGGCCACGTAGATGCTGGGCGCGTTGCCGCTGAGCGAGATCTCCTGCGACAGGAAAGCGCGGTTGTTGTTGCCGTCGTCCCACGCGAGCCCGCCCTCGTCGAAACACTCCTTCCACAGGGTGGTCGTGAACTTCACCGCCTCCACCGTGTTCTTGCTGTCGAGCGCGGCCGTGCGCCCGTCCTTGGCGACTTCCATGCCGCCCCACATCCACACCATCGGGTACGCCCACGCGTTGGGGTCGTTGATGGAATGGCCGAGCGCCTGGCCGAAGGGCTTGCCCTTGGCCTTCATCGCGCGTCCCACGCGCCGGAAGTCGTCCCACGTCTTCGGATATTCGAAGCCGGCCTCCCGCAGCCAGTCTTCCCGGTAGTTGACCGCCCACGAGACGATGAAGTGCGGCACCCCCACCCAGCGGTTGCCCACCGTGCAGTTGCTGGACACGTAGTCGTACCAGCCCCCCTGCTTGCCTCCGATCTCCTCCGCCACGTCGGTGACGTCCACGAGCGCGTTCTCGTACAGCAGCGGGTGGTTGTTGGCCACCACGATGATGTCAGCGCCGCTGCCGCTCTGCACGGCCGCCGTCACGCGGGCCTGGATCTCGTTCTGGTTGATGCGCTCGATGCCGATCTCAACTCCCGCCTGCTTGCCGAACTCCTTGGCCTGCTGCTCGAAGACCTGGTCGGCGGCGGGGATGAAGTGCGACCACTGGAGCAGGTGCAGGCGCGTGCCCTGCGCGAAGGCGGGCGCCCTCCCGGCGGCGGTGACAGTGGCGACGGCGGCGGCGCTCTTGAGAAAGTGTCGGCGGTCCATGGGATTCCTCCCTGGTTGCCGCCGTTGGTAGCACGAGGCAGCCCCCTTCGACAACTCCGCCCGTGCTACGATCCCGGCACCGAGATGCCGTCTCGATCCACACTCGCCAATGCCGGAGGACCACGACCATGACATCCGCACGCTGGGCACGTCTCATCGCGCTGGGGCTGGCGCTCATCGTCGCCGCGCCCGCGCTCGCGCAGGAGCCGCCCGTCCGCATCGGGTACGCCATCGCCCGCACCGGTCCGTGGGCGGCGGGCGCGCAGGTGTCGCAGGAGCCGAACTTCATCCTGTGGGCGGAGCAGGTGAACGCCGCGGGCGGCCTCAACGTGAAGGGCACGCGCCGCAAGGTCGAGCTGATCGGCTACGACGACCGCAGCGAGACGGAGACGGTGGTCCGCACCTTCGAGAAGCTGATGGGCAGCGACAAGGTGGACCTCATCCTGCCTCCCTGGGGGACGGGCGCGAACTTCGCGGTCCTGCCGCTCATCCAGAAGTACGGCTACCCGATGCTCGCGCCCACCGCCACCGGCCGCAAGCTCCTCGATTTCAAGAACCCGTACTTCTTCGCCATGCTCCAGCAGCCGGACCGCATGATGGGCGCCCTCGCCGACTTCCTCGCCGCCCAGGGTGTGAAGACGGCCGCCGTCGTCTACGTGGACGAGCTGTTCGGCCTCGAGAACCTGAGCGCCCTCGAGACCGCGCTCAAGGCCAAGAACATCGAGATCATCGAGAAGAAGAGCTACCCGCTCGGCGTCAAGGATCTCTCCCCCGTGCTGCGTGACTTCAAAGCCAAGAACCCCGACGCCTTCCTCGGCATCACCTATCCGCCCGACACCTTCCTCGTCACCGGCCAGGCCAAGGAGGTCGGGTTCAATCCCAAGGTGTTCTACGCGGCGGTGGGCAGCGCCTTCCCCGTCTACAAGCAGCGCATGGGCGAGGCCGTGGAAGGTGTCACGGGCCTGGGCACCTGGAACCCGCGCACCAGCCCCGCCGCCAAGGCGTACTTCGACGCGCACGTGGCGAAGTTCCAGAAGGAGCCGGATCGCTGGGCGAGCGCGCACGCGTGGGCGGGCCTGCAGATCCTCCAGCAGTCGGTGGAGAAGGTCGGCCTCGACCGCAAAGCCCTGCGCGAACACATCGCGAGCAACGAGTTCGACACGATCATCGGCAAGATCCGCTTCAAGGACGGCGAGAACGTCTCGACCCCGGGCATCGTGAGCCAATGGCAGAAGGGGGAGTTCGAGGTCGTGTGGCCCACCGCGCGCGCGACCGCGCCCGCGATCTTCCCGAAGCCCGCCTGGAAGTAGCCTGGGCCTTTGGGTCGACCTCGCCGTCGCGGGACTCATCACGGGCGGCATGTACGCCCTCGTCGCCATCGGCCTGAACGTGCAGTACGGGCTGATGCGCGTGATGAACATCTCGCACGGCGAGTTCCTGATGGTGGGCGCCTACCTCGCCTGGTGGGGCTACACCGCGCTCGGGGTGAGCCCGCTCCTGGCGCTGCCCGCCATTTTCGTCACGCTGTTCGCGGTCGGGCTCGGCGTCTACCGCCTCTGCTTTCAGCGCCTCGCGCGCACGGCGCCGAGCGTGGAGGTGCTGGAGGCACGTAGCCTGCTCGTTGGCTTCGGTCTCATGTTCCTCATCCAGAACGCCGCCTTTCTCGCCTGGGGCGCGGACCTGCGCGGCTACGAGTACCTGGCGCAGCCGGTGGAGATCGCGGGCACGCGGTTCGGCGCCAACCGGGTGGTGGTCTTCGCCTTCGCGCTCGCGGTCAGCCTCGTGATGCTCGCGGTCATGCGCTTCACGCTGCTCGGCAAGGCGGTGCGCGCCATGATGCAGTCACCCACGGGCGCGCACCTCGTCGGGATCGACACCGCCGTCCTCCACCCGGTCGTGTTCGGGGCCGGTCTCGG
>JBKKCN010000711.1:0-8363 GCA_046712525.1 Candidatus Rokuibacteriota bacterium | reverse complement strand
TCATCGGCAGCACCATTGGCGGTTCGGCCACGGTCCCCGGATGCCCGGGTATTGTACGCAGCCTGTCCGCCAACACCAGTTTCTGGGCTGAGGGTCTCGTGATTCGATCACGTACAACGCTAGCTAGGATCTGGGCGTTTTTGAGCGCCCTGCGCGTTTCTGTTGGCAGGGTGAGAGCCGTGTATCAGAGCCCGCGGCTGCGGTAGGTCTCGGGAGCGAAGCGGGCGAAGAGGAGCGCGACGACCACGAGGAGCGCGGCGGTGCCGGCGAGCGCGATTTCGCTGCCGAAGAGATCCGTGATGGCGCCGAGCGCGATGGGGCCCACGACGTAGCCGAGATCGGAGAGCATGCGGTAGGCACTCATGGCGGCCGCATTCATCCCCGGCGGCGCCACGTCCGCGGCGTAGGCGGCGGGCGCCGCACCACTTACTCCCGCCGCCACGCTCCACGCCACGCAGCCGGCGAGGAACCAGCCGTAGGACGGCGCCATCAGGAACAGCACGAGCGAGATGCCCGACACGATGGTGGAGGGGACGATCACCACCTTGCGGCCGAAGTGGTCCACCAGCACGCCGGCGGGATAGGCGAGGGCGAGGCCCACCACGCTCGCGAGCGCCAGACCGAGGCCGATGCGCTCGGTGGTGAGCGCCAGTCGATCGTGGGCGAGCACCGGGATCACGTTGAAGAGGGCGCCCGTGCGCGCCACCGCACTCGTGAAGCTGATGAGGCTGACGAGCACGAAGCCGGTGTGGCGCGTGAGGATGCGGATCTGGGCGCCGAAGCGCGGCAGCGGCGTGGCGGCGTCCGTGGAGTCTGCACGCCGCACATCGCGAGTCTCCGGAATGTGAAACCAGGCCACCGCCGCCGCGAGGACGCCGCACACCGCGTACACGAGAAAGGGCGCGTGCAGGCCGAAGCGCTCCGCGAGGACGCCGCCGGGCAGTGGACCCACGCCCACCGCGAAAGTGAACACGCCCTGATAGATCGCCATCGTGCGGCCTCGATGAGCGGGCGTCGTGATGTCGGCGAGCACGATCACGCCCGTGACGAGGATCATGGCCGCGCCCGCACCGGCGACGAAGCGCGCGGCGACGAGGGCGGGGAAGCTCGGCGCGTAGGCGCAGAGCAGGTTGCCCACCGCCGTCACGAGCCCCCCGAGCACCAGAGCGGCGCGGCGCCCGAAGCGGTCGGCGAGCTGCCCCGTGGGGATGGCGACGAGGAAGCGGGCGAGCCCGTAAATGGCGATGGCGAGGCCGATGGCCGCTTGGAGGACGTCGAAGGAGCGCGCGTAGAGCGCCATCACGGGCACGATGCCGCCGAATCCGAGCTGGTTGACGGCGATGAGCGCGCACATGACGACGAGGATCCGGTCGTGCTGGGGATGTGCAGGCGTCACTACCGACGTATCCTAGTGCATTCTTCGAGAGGAGACCGCCATGGCACAGGGTTTCGCATTGTTCGCCGCCGCCCCGTCGGAAGTCATCAGCGCATGTGCACGGGAGGCAGAAGCGCTCGGTTACACGTCGTTCTGGGTCAATCACCCGGGATCGTTCGACGGGCTGGGCGCGCTCGCGGTCGCGGCCGGGCAGACGCGGCGCATCGAGCTCGGGATCGGGGTGATCCCGCTGCACACGCGCGGCCCCGAGAGCATCGTGCAGGGCGTGCGCACGGCCAAGCTGCCTCTCGACCGCCTGCTGCTCGGCGTGGGAAGCCCGAATCCGGATTCCCTCAAGCGCGTGCGCGACGGGGTCACCACGCTGCGCGCGCAGCTGCAGACACGACTCGTCGTGGCCGCGCTCGGTCCGAAGATGTGCGCGCTCGCGGGAGAGATCGCGGACGGCGTCCTCCTCAACTGGGTCACGCCGGACTACGCACGCCGCTCCGCTGACATCGTGCGCGCGGCGGCGTCGAAGGCGGGCCGACCGGCGCCGAAGGTCTTCGCGTACGTCCGTCTCGCCATGGGCGCGGCCGCCGCGGCCAAGCTTCAGGAAGAGGCCGACCGCTACGCGGCCATCCCCGCCTACGGAGCCAACTTCGCCCGCGTCGGCGTGAAGCCGGTGGAGACAGGAATCGTGGCGGACACGCCCCAGGCGGTCGCCAAGGCGCTTGCGCAGTGGCGCGGCGCCGTGGACGAAGTCGTGATCCGCGCTATCACCGCCGCCGATACCGTCGAAAACAACCTCGCGCTGGTCCGGGCTGCAAAACCGGCTTGAACGAGAGAGCGCCCCGGCATTTGCCGGGGCGCTCGAGGTCTACAGCTGGCGAGCGCTGAAGGTGTCGCACTGCCGGACGTCGCCGGCTTCGAGACCTTGCTTGAACCAGCGCACGCGCTGAGCGGAGCTGCCGTGGGTGAACGCATCCGGCACCACGGTGCCGCGGCTCTGCCGCTGCAGGCGATCGTCGCCGATGGCCGCCGCCGCATTCAGACCTTCCTCGACGTCGCCCGCTTCGAGCACCTGCCGGGATCGGTTGGCGTGGAAGGCCCAGACGCCCGCGAAGCAATCCGCCTGCAGCTCCTGCCGCACCGACAGCGCGTTCCTCTCGCGCTCGCTCGCGCGCTCCTGGAGCCCGCGTACCTTCTGCGAGGTGCCGAGCAGCGTCTGTACGTGGTGGCCCACCTCGTGCGCGATCACGTACGCCTGGGCGAAGTCGCCGGGGGCGCGGAAGCGATTCTGGAGATCGCGGAAGAAGGACATGTCGAGATAAACCTTCTGGTCGGGCGGGCAATAGAAAGGACCGGACGCGGACTGCGCCATGCCGCACGCGGAGTTCACCGTGCCAGAGAAGAGGACCAGCCGGGGCTCCTTGTACTGGCGGCCCATGTCCCGGAAGAGCACGCGCCACGTGTCCTCGGTGTCCGCCAGTACCGCGGACACGAATTCCTTCATCGGGTCCGCGGCAGGAGAGGCGGACGGGTGCTGCTCCTGCGTCATGGGCGGCGGCTCGGTGGGGCCGCCCTGAAGGATGACGCTGGGATCGACGCCGAAGAAGAGCGCAACGAGCACCAGTACTATCGTGCCGAGTCCGCCGCCGACGGCGACACCCGGCGACATCCCACGACGGTCTTCGATGTTGCCACTCTGTCTGCCCAGTCGCATGGTCGCCTCCCAGATCTCACTGAAGCACGTGTCATGCCTGTGAGATGCGCCCGCGGCTTTGCCGGGGCGCTCCTCGAATACCCGCGCTCGGCAGCGCGATCGACTTACATGGGGGGCCGCGACCGGGCCCCCCAATCCCCCGCGCTCGGCAGCGCCCCGGCAAAAGCCGTGGCGCTCCTCGAGATCAGTTCCGCGCGGAACTATTACCCGCGGAATTGTCGGCGGTCGCCGGAGCGGAGCCAGAGACGGACGAGGTGGCGGTGGCGGTCGGGATCGTCGTGGTCTTCGTAGGGTGTGCGGCCGTGGACGATCACGCGGTTGTTCAGAATCTGGATCTGGCCGCGTTCCAGCCAGAGGTCGAGACGGTTCTGTGGGTCGCCGAGGAACTCGTCCATCAGGCGCACTGCTTCCGCGCCGAGGGGATCGAGCACGCGGCCGGTCTTTTCGTAGCCCCGCACGATGTGGCGGGCGTTGAAGCGCGTGCGCAGCTTGCCGTCCCAGGCGAAGACGGGGCGGTTGTTCTTCGCCGCCGCGTCCGCCGCCTGGTAGTCCTGGTGGTCGCGGTAGAAGGGCTCGTAGAGGCGCTGCAGCACGTCCGGTCGCGTCTGCATGAAGTGGTTGTGGGCGGCGAGCGCGCTCGACACGATGCTCATGCCGCCGCTCTTCGCCGTCTGCAGGCACAGCAGGCCGAGGTAGTTCGGCGGCGCTTCGCCCATGCTGCTGTCGTTATGCATCTCGAGGCCCACCGGTGTGAGCGCGCCCCGCGTGTCGGCGCTGTACTCCTGTCCGTCGTGGCGCACGTCGTAGACGACGGTGCCCTTCCACTCCTGCGCCACCGGCGGCTCGATGAGGTTGGCGAGGATCCAGTAGATGTCGATCGCCTCCTGGCGCGTCATGTCGTCGAGGTGGAGGCGGTCGAGGATGACGAAGCCGGGGCCGTGGTCGAGCCGCTCGCGCGCGCCGGCCATCCACCGGGCGCAGGCGGCGAGGTCGAAGTGCTCGGGCAGCAGGAGGAGGGTGGGGACGGGCGCGGCGCGCAGCTCTTCGAGCGCACCACGCAGCTCGCGGTGGCACTCCTCGGGGATGGGCACGAGGTACTCGTCCCTGGAAAGCGACGGACCTCGCCACGCGCGCGGCTGCGGCACCACCTCGGCCAGCATCGTGGTCATGGCTTCAGCAGTTCCTCGGCGATCCGCTTGACGTCGGCCGCCTCCACCTGGCCCTTGTGGCTCTTCATGATGTCGCCCACGAGGCGCCCCACCTGCTTGGCGTCGGTGACGGCGAGGGCGGCCACGCGCTCCTTGACGAGCGCGCGCAGCGCTGTGTCGTCCATGCCGCGCGGCAGGTAGCCTTCCAGGAAGCCGATCTCGAAGCGAAGCTGCGCGACCTGGGCGGCGCCGCGCTCGCCCACCTTCTCGAACTCGGCAAGCGCCTTCTGCAGCTGCTTGCGATAGGCGCCGATGACGTCCAGAACGAGCGCGTCGTCCACCCTCCCCGCGAATCCCTTGGACGTCTTGCGCTCCATCACGCGCGTCTTGAGCATGCGCACCACATCCGCCGTACGCTGGTCCTTGCCCTTCATCGCGCGCGTCAGCGTCTCGTTCAGCCTCTCCTCGAGCCCCATGCTTTCTCCTTGATGGGGGCCTCGAAGGGCCCCCAATCCCCCATTCGCTCGGCAGCGCCCCGGCAAAGCCGTGGCGCTCCTCGGCTAACTAATCGGCTTCGGCGGCCATGCGTCGGAAGTCGGCGTGGTCGGCCATCAGGCGATCGAACGAGCCCACGGCGGCCACGCGACCCTCGCGCAGGAACACGAGGCGGTCGCAGCGGCGGACGGTGCTCAGGCGGTGCGCGACGACGACGAGGGTCTTGGCGCCGCGCAGGGCGTCGATGGCGGCGATGAGCTCGCGCTCCGTCTGCGTGTCGAGCGCGGACGTCGCCTCGTCGAACACCAGCACCTCGGGCTCCGTATACAGCGCGCGCGCGATGGCCACGCGCTGGCGCTGTCCCCCGGACAGGCGCACGCCGCGCTCACCGATGACGGTGTCGAGCTTCTGCGGCAGGGCCGCCGCCACCTCGGTGAGCTGGGCCATGCGCACCGCGCTCTCCACCCGCCGCTCGTCGATCTCCCCGTCCGAGAGCCCGAAGGCAACGTTGCGGCGCAGGCTGTCGTCGATGAGGAAGGTGGTCTGAGGCACGTAGCCGATGCGCCGCTGCCAGGAGCGCACGCCGCCGCGGATGTCACGGCCGTCCACGGTGATGCGGCCGCTCGTGGGAGTGAGGAGCCCCAGCAGCAGATCGAGGAGCGTGCTCTTGCCGCTGCCGGTGGCGCCCACGATGCCGATCGATTCCCCGCGACGGATGGCGAGCCGGATGTCGGCGAGCACGCGCTCGCCGTCCTCGTAGGCGTAGGTCACGTCGTGCAGCTCGATGACATCGTCGAACGTGATATCGGCCTTCTCGGGCGGGCTCTCCGCCGCCGCATGGCGGGCGAAGGAGGCGATGTCGTCATGCACGTGCTCGAGAAGCGCGCGCCCGTATCGGAGCTGGGCCACGTTGAGCATCAGGCGATTGGCGGAGGGGACGACCCGGAAGCCGGCGTAGGCGAAAAGTGCGAGCATCGGCACTGCGTCGGCGGCACGGTCGGTGCGCAGCGTGACGAGCAGGCTCACGAGCAGCAGCGCGCACACGAAGACCGCTTCCACGAGCATGCGCAGGCCGGCCGCGAGGCTCACGTGGCGTGCCCGCACCGTCCCCGCCGCCTCCTGTCGCCACGCGAACTCCCGGGAGAAGAAGCGCTCCCGCCCTGTGATCTTGACCTCCTTGAGGCCGCCCAGGCTCTGGTGCAGCGCCTGGAGGATGCCGACGTCCAGACGCGTGATCTCCTCCCCCCAGCCGCCGAAGAGCCGACGCGTGAGGCGGAAGGGCAGGAGCAGGGTCACGATGATGACGACCACGGCTGCCAGCGTGGGCAGGGGCGCGGTGACGGCGAGGACGGCCGCGATGCCCACCACGACCAGACTTTCGGTGACCATGGTGACCGCCGAAGACAGCCCCCGGCGGAAGACCGTGTCCACGCCCTCGATGATTCTTCGGATCAGCACCGCGGAGTTGCGGCGGAAATGGAAGGCGTAGGGAGCCGCGAGGTAGCCGTCCAGCAGGCGGTGCGAGAGATCGGCGGCGGAGGCGGCCGCGATCGTCTCCTGCGCGTACACGGCGCCCGCGAGGAGGGCGTTGCGCGCGACGTAGAAGCCCATGACGAGGACGGTGAACGCGAGCACGACGGAGTGGGGATCGCGGGAGGGCAGGTGCTCCACCACCGCCCGCGCCACGGGCAGTGTGGCCGCCTGCGAGGGGTCGCCGATGATCGTGATGAGCCCGAACACCGCCGCCGCCCCCATCGTCTCCGCGACCGCCGCCGCGAGCACGACGGGGATGAGGAGTGCCCACCGCCATCGCAGGCGGGGCGCGAGCAGGGCGAGGCACCGGCGGATGTCCTGCCACATGCGTCAGGTCGGCGTCACCGGCCCCATGGCCGGCGCTGCCCTCCCGGCCGCGGTGGCGTGCGCGCGCTACCGGTGCGCGCGGGGCCCTGCGAATGGCCGCCGCCGCCTGGCGAATGACTCGACCGCGGCGGCGCGCCGGCGTTACGGGCGCGGCGCTCGGCGTTGGCCTTCGCGCGCTGCCGGTCGTCGGCCTTGCGCGCGCGGATGGCAGCGATCCGCTCCGCGAGGGGAATCTCCAGCTTCTCGGTGGGCCGCGTCTTGTAATCGAAATCAGGCAGGAGGACGCGCGGCAGGCGCTTGCCGACGGCGCGCTCGATGGCGGCCAGATCGCCCTCCTCGTCGGGGGCCACGAAGGTGAAGGCGTCGCCCACGGCGCCCGCGCGCGCGGTGCGACCCACGCGGTGGATGTAGTCGTCGGGCACGTTGGGCACGTCGAAGTTGATGACGTGGCTCAGCTCGTCGATGTCGATGCCGCGCGCGGCGATGTCGGTGGCCACGAGCACGCGGAAGCGGCCGCTCTTGAACCCCGCCAGGGCCTGCGTGCGCTGCGGCTGGCTGCGATTGCCGTGAATGCGCTCGCACGGCACGTGGTGGCGGGTCAGAAAATCGGCAAGCCGGTTGGCGCGATGCTTGGTGCGCGTGAACGTGAGCACGCTGCGCAGCGCATTGCGCTCGAGGAGCGCCAGGAAGAGCGCGGGCTTGAGATCCTGCGCCACCGGGTAGACCGCCTGCGTGATGCCGACGGCGGGGGCCGACTTTCTTTCAAGATTCACGGTGGCGGGCTGGCGCAGCATCTCGTGCGCGAGCGTCTGAATGGGTGACGGCATCGTCGCGGAGAAGAACAGCGTCTGCCGCCGCGCGGGCAGGTGCTTGAGGATACGGCGGATATCGGGCAGGAAGCCCATGTCGAGCATCCGGTCCGCCTCGTCGAGGACGTGCACCTCGAGCCCTTCCAGGCGCGCGTAGGGAAAGCGGAAGTGGTCGAGGAGACGGCCGGGCGTGGCGATGATGACGTCGACGCCGCTGCGGAAGGCGTGTTCCTGCGGACCCATCGCCACGCCCCCGAAGACCGACGCGCCCGACAGCGGCGTGTGCGTGGCAAGCTGGTTGAGATGCTCGTCGATTTGCGCGGCCAGCTCCCGCGTGGGCGTGACCACCAGCGCGCGCGTGACGCCGCGGCGCTTGCTCATGAGTCGGTGCAGGATGGGCAGGACGAAGGCCGCCGTCTTGCCGCTGCCCGTCATCGCGCACGCGAGCACGTCGCGACCCTCGAGGGCGGGAGGAATGGCGTCGGTCTGGATCGGGGTGGGCCGGGTGAATCCGAGGTCTTTGACTCCGCGTAACAGGTCCGGGTGCAATCCGAATGTCGAGAAGGGCATCGCTCAAGAATCTCACAGTTCCCGCGGGCGGGGCCCGGGAGGCCTCCGCTCCCGCGGCTGACGGCACGCAGACTGCAACGACACGGCAACGTGAGCGCTCCTCTGTCGCCATGGAAGCTGGGTGGATTGTCCCTCAAGGAGCTCGCCAAGCGCGTCTGGAGCGAGTTCTGGAAGGACGAGGTCACCGACCGCGGCGCGGCACTGGCCTATTACTTTCTCTTCGCACTGTTCCCCGCGTTGCTCTTTATGACCTCGCTGCTTGGCATGCTGCCCATTCCCGGCCTCATGGAGAAGCTCCTGGGGTACATGAGCCAGGCGCTGCCGGGGGACGCGGCGTCCATGCTGCAGAAGACGCTCACGGAGGTCATCACGGGCGCCAAGCC
>JBKKCN010000710.1:0-8320 GCA_046712525.1 Candidatus Rokuibacteriota bacterium | reverse complement strand
GCAGCCGGCGCCGTCGGGAAAGACGATTCGCATGCGGCAGATGTTGTACCGTACTGACCGTCGTGTCCACCGACCGTTTTGCCGCGCTCCGCGCGTGCTGGCATCCCGTCGCGTACGCCGCCGACGTCGCGCGCGCACCGCAGGCCACCACGCTGCTCGGCGAGCCACTCGTGCTCTGGCGCGACACGGAGGGCACGGTGCACGCGTTTCGCGACGTGTGCGTGCACCGTGGGACGGCGCTCTCGATCGGCTGCGTGCAAGGCGACGAGATCGTCTGCGCCTACCACGGCTGGCGCTACCGCGGCGACGGCACGTGCACGGCGATGCCCCAGCTCGCCGAGCCCGCGCGCGTGCCGGCGCGGGCGCGCGCCGTTGTCTACGCGGCGCTCGAGCGTTACGGGATCGTGTGGGTGGCGCTGGAGCCGCCGGCCCGGCCCCTCCCCGACGTCCCGGAGCTGGGTGACCCGCGCTGGCGCACCGTGCACACGGGCCCGTTCGCCTGGGGGTGCGACGCCTCACGCCAGGTCGAGAACTTCACGGACTTCGGCCACTTCGCGTTCGTGCACACCGGGCTGCTGGGCGATCCGACCAATGCCGTCATCGCGCCCTACGAGGTGAGCGTCGACGGCCCCGTCCTGCGCTACGCGTACGGCCGCCCGGACGCGCCGAACACCGAGCAGCTTCCCGTGTTCGCCGCCCAGGAGCGCCGGGAGGCCACGCGCTGCACCTGCCGTACACGATCGTCGAGCACATCGACTGGGGCGGCGCCGACGGGCTCGTCTACTTCTTCGCCTCGCAGCCCGTCGCGCCCGACCGCTGCGTGGGCTATTGCGTGGTCGCGCGCAACTACAACCTCGAGCAGCCCGACGAGGTGATCCAGGCGTTCGAGCGCACGATCTTCGGCCAGGACCAGCGCGTGGTGGAGTCGCAACGGCCGGACCGCGTGCCCTTCGACCTCGCCACCGAGCTACATCTCACCTTCGACGCCGTGGCCGTCGCCTACCGGCGCGCCATGCGCGCACACGGGTTCGGCTGATCCGGGTCTACTGCTACTGCTGCTGCTGCTGCTGGCTCTGCTCGTCGGGCGGGGCGCCCATCACCACCTCGGAGCGGCGCGCCGGCGCCGCCGAGAACACTCGCACCTCGATCGGCCGCACGTCCTCGCTGAGGCGAACGACCTTCGCCGTGCTGGGCTGGGTGTGGACCTCGGCCCGCAGCGTCTCCCTCGCCACGCCGCGGTAGATGCCCCTGTTCGGCGGCACGTCGTCGTAGTGCCGCCCGTGGCCAACGACGACGTAGCTCTCGTCGGGCGTGCGGTTGTGCGTGGGATCGAACGGCACCCAGCCCGCGGACGGAGAGTAGATCTCGACCCACGCGTGGCTCTGCGATGCCTCCCGCCGCTTGCGCTCGACGTGGAGATACCCGCTCACGTAACGGCACGGGATGCCGGACAGCCGCAGCATGCCGAGCATGAGGTGCGCGAAGTCCTGGCACACCCCGGCCCCGATCCTCAGGAAGTCTTCCGTGGTGGAGTCGTACTTCGTCACGTCCTTCTGATACTCGAACCGCTCGTGGATGGCGGTGCCGATGGCGGCCGCCTGCTCGCCGAGGGGCGCGCCCTTCGACAGCGCCGCCGCGCGATGGGCGGCCCGCAGGGCGGGCGTCGGGCGCACGGGTCCGGCGATATCCAGGAAGTCGAGCAGCGGGTACGGCATGTCCGCGGGCGTCACCACATCCTTGAGCGACGCGAGCGGCGGCGCCGCTGGACGCGTGTCCACCACGGACTGCGCGGCCACCTCGATGCGATCGTGGAACTTGGTGATCGTGAAGTGATGCGTGGTGTTGTCGTTCCAGTCGGCGTAGCGGAAGACGCGCGTGGGCGGGCCCACCGCGAGGCCGAACGAGAGCACGGTCTGGTGGGGCGTCGTCTTCGGCTGCACGCGGAGCTCGAGGAACGACTCGCTGATGTAGGCGTCGTACTCGAAGGTGAACTTGTGCTCGACCTGGAGCAGCATCAGGTCACGAAGTATTCGGCCACGAGCGCCTCGTGACCGCGCGTCACCGCATCCAGCACGCCGTCGAGGAAGGCGGGTGATTCCGCGCGGTGAATGGCATCCGCGTCGGCGTAGCACAGATCGGCGTGCAGCTTGCCGATGAGCCGCGCGGCCGGGGTACGGTCGGGGCCGCCGGCAATGCGCTCCAGGCAATCCTTGATCGTCGCCGCTCCCGCGCGCAGCGAGCGCGGCGACTGGGCGTCGAAGAAGAGGAATGACGCCACGAGGTCCGGCTCCATGCGCGCGCCGTACACGCGCCGGTAGTTCTCGAGCGACGAGAGGCTGCGCAGCAGGCTCCGCCACTGCGTGTAGTAGAGCGGCACGTCGGCGCGCGGCTCGCTGGCGAGCAAGGCGGGCAGCTTCGCGCGCAGGATGAGCGCGGCGCGGTAGGTGCGCTCCACCGCTTCCCCGAGTTTCAGGAAGTGCCAGGCCTCGTCGCGCGTGAAGGTGGACTCGATGGCGCCCACCACGCTCCAGATCCGCTTGTGCGTGGACGCCAGCGCGTCGCGCAACCCCGGCAGGTCGGTGCGGCCCTTCTTCTGATACGTCTCCACGCCGCGAAACGTCTCGTTGATCGACATGAAGACTTCCACCGTCAGCGCCTCCCGCACCGCGCGCGCGTTCTCGCGCGCCTTGCGCAGCGAGAAGCTGATCGAGTTCGGGTTCTGCGGATCCAGAAAGAAGGCGCTCAGGTACGGCTGGGAGAGCGGCGCGAACGCCGACACCGGGGGCGACAGCTCGGCGGTGGGGAGGATGGCGAGCAGGTCCTTCCACGCCGTGTGCGCGATGTTCTCCTCGAGCCCCTGCGTCTCCGTGGAGAAATCCTCGGTGACGAGGAGCAGGCGCGTGATGTTCTCCGCGCGCTCGAGGTAGCGGCCCATCCAGTAGATGGCGTCCGCGACGCGCGACAGCATCAGGCGCCTCGCCGGGGGGCCAGCACCCAGGTGTCCTTGCTCCCCCCACCCTGCGAGGAGTTCACGACGTAGGAGCCCTCGCGCAGGGCCACGCGCGTGAGGCCGCCCGGCAGCACGCGGACCTTGTCGCCGTAGAGGATGAACGGCCGCAGGTCGATGCGCCTTGGCTCGAAGCGCCCCGCCATGTACGTGGGATGGCTGGAGAGCTCGATCAGCGGCTGGGCGATGTAGTTGCCGGGATTCTTCTTGACCTGCCCGAGGTAGGCATCCACTTCCTTGCGCGCCGCGAAGGGGCCCATGAGCATGTTGTAGCCGCCGGAGTCGCCGGTGGTCTTGATCACCAGCTCCGAGGCCCGCTCCCGCATGTAGGTGAGGTCGTCCTTGCGGAATCCGAGGTAGGTCGGCACCTGGCCGAGGAGCGCGTCCTGGTCGAGGTAATACTTGATGAGGGCCGGCATGAACGCGTACACGGACTTGTCGTCCGCCACGCCCGCGCCGGGCGCGTTGGCGATGGCCACGTTGCCCTGACGGTAAGCGTTGAGCAGGCCCGGCACTCCCAGCAGGCTGTCGCGCCGGAAGGTGAGCGGATCGAGGAAGTCCTCGTCCACGCGGCGGTAAATGACGTCCACGCGCTGGCGGCCGCCCGTCGTGCGCATGAACACGTAGTTGTCCTCGACCACGAGATCACGGCCTTCGACGAGGGTGACCCCCATCTCGCGCGCGAGGAACGAATGCTCGAAGAAGGCCGAGTTGTAAATCCCCGGGGAGAGGACCACCGCCACCGGGTTCTCGCTGGCACGCGGGGCTGCGTGCAGCAGCGTCTCCAGCAGCAGGTTCGGATAGTCCTTGATCGGCCGCACCGGGTAATAGCCGAAGAGCTCGGGGAAGACGCGATTGAGCAGGTTTCGGTTCTCGAGCACGTAGGACACGCCGCTCGGACAGCGACAGTTATCCTCGAGGACGAGGTACTCGCCACGGTCATTGCGGATGATGTCGGTGCCGACCACGTGGGTGTAGATGCGGCGCGGGGGCAGGACGTTCAGCAGCTCGCGCTTGTACTCCTTGCGCGAGAGGACCAGCGCGGGCGGGATGACGTTGTCCTTGAGGCACTTCTGGCCGGCGTAGATGTCGGCGATGAAGAGGTTGAGGGCGGTGACACGCTGGACGAGTCCGGCCTCCAGCTTCTCCCATTCGCGCGCGGTCACGATGCGCGGAACGAAATCGAAAGGAAAGATGCGCTCGATGCCTTCCTTCTCACCGTAGACGGTGAAGGTGATGCCCTGGTCCACGAGGGCCAGTTTTTGCAGCCGCTCGCGCCGGTCGATCTCCTCGTGCGTGAACGACTCCAGCACGCTCACGAGCGCGCGATAGTGCGTGCGCGGCGCGCCGTTCTTGTCGAACGCCTCGTCAAAGGCCTTGGTATCCGGCACCCATTTCACGGCCGAAGCATAGCATCCGGGCGGCCGGCGTCGGCCGTCCACCAACGCTACTAAATTAGGTGATGAAGGCGCCCTCCATCGTCATGGTGAAGTATGGTTCCGGCGACCCCTTCCCCGTCACCTTCCCGCCCTTCACGGCCTTCACGGCCTTCGCGTCCTTGAGCGCCAGGTCCTTCGTCGCCACGCGCTTCCGTGCCTTCGCCTTGATCTTCTTCGCCATAGCCCAGCCTCCCCGTTCGACGACTCACTCCAAGAGGGCGGCCGGCGACGATCCGCCGACCATTACAGCTGGTAGTTACTGACCAGGACGTTCTCCATCTCGACCTTGAGGTATTCCACCGGCTTCTCTCCGGCCTTCCTCGCGCCCTTCACGTCCTGGACGTCCTTGGGCTCCAGATCCTTCGCCGCCACGCTCTTCGGTGCCTTCGCCTTGCTCTTCTTCGCCATGGCCCAGCCTCCGTTCGACGATTCACTCCAGACGCGCCTGACCGGAGCAAATCCTGAACCAGCCCCGCGCGGTGCGCAAGTCATCGATTCCACGGTGCTGACCCGCCGCCGGGCGCCGCCCATCGGGCGTCGCGCCATGGTATGGCGCCGGGTGGGCGGCGGACTGCCCGATCTCGACGCCCTACCCGGTCAGGAAGCTCACGCCGTCCGGGCGGCGTTTCACAACGGGCGGGCACCCGTGTCTCAGAGGTATGGAACCCACGACAGAACGAGGCTTTCTGGTACTGGCTGATATCTCCGGTTTCACCGCCTTCGTGACCACGACCGAGCTCGAGCACGGGCCGCCGATCATCGCTGAGCTGCTCGAGGCCGTGATCGAGCGCCTCGCGCCGCCCCTGGAAATCCAGGAGGTGGAGGGCGACGCGGTGTTCGCGTTCGCGCTCGACCGCACCCTCGTGCCCGCCGCCACTCTCCTCGATGTCGTGGACGACGCCTTCGCCGCGTTCAAAGCGCGACGGCGCGGCCTCGCGGCCGATGACAGCTGCACGTGCAACGCGTGTCGGAGCGTCGGCAATCTCGACCTGAAGGTCATCGCACACCACGGAGCCTTCCTGCGACAAGCGGTGGCCGGACGACCGCAGCTCAGCGGCACCGACGTCATCCTCGCCCATCGGCTGCTGAAGAATGGTCTCGCGCAGACCTCGGGATACCTCTTGCTGACCGAAGCGGCCCTGGGCCGCATGGAGATCGACCCCACGGCGGTCGGCCTCGTCGCGCAGTCCGAGCGGTACGACCATCTCGGTGAGGTGCAGTGCTTCGTCACCCAGCCGGGCTCTATCGCCCGGTTGTCGCCCGTCGCCGTGTAGCCGCGGGAATCCAACAACAACCACACGAGTCTTTCGTCAGTAGTATCTTGCTCACGCTGATGCGCATCGGGGTGAACCTCCTCAACTTCGGGCCGGGCGCCACCCCGGAGGCGCTCGCGGGCTGGACGCAGCTCGCGGAGACGCTCGGGTATCACCTCGTGATGATCTCCGACCACGTCGCGATGACGCCCGACGTCGTCGCCCGCTATCCCGCGCCGTACTACGATGCCTTCGTCACGCTCGGCTGGCTGGCGGGCCTCACGCGGCGTGTGGAGCTGGGGACGACGGTCGTGATCCTGCCCTACCGTCATCCCCTGCACACCGCCCGCCTCACCGCGAACGTCGACCGCTTGTCCGGCGGTCGCTTCATCTTCGGCGTCGGCGTGGGCTGGGCCCGGCAGGAGTTCGAGACGCTCGGCATCCCGTTCGAAAAGCGCGGCGCGATGTCGAACGACTACCTGGCCGCGATCAAGACCGCGTGGACGCACGACCCCGCGTCGTACAGCGGCCCCTTCGTCTCCTTCCGGGACATCGGCACCGGGCCGCGCCCGATCCGCTCGCCGCACCCGCCCATCTGGGTGGGCGGCGCCAGCGAAGCCGCCCTGCGGCGCGCCGTCCGCTTCGGCGATGCGTGGCACCCCATCCGCATCAAGATTCCGTGGCTTCGCGACACGGGCCTGCCGATGCTGCGCCGGATCGCCGACAAGGAAGGCCGCCCGCTGCCCGCGCTGTGCCCGCGCATGCGCTTGCACATCACCGACACCAAGCTCGCCGACGACCAGCGCGTCGCCGGCGAGGGGAATCTCGATCAGGTCCGTGGCGATCTCGAGGCCCTCGTCACCCTCGGCGCCAGCTACGTCCTCCTCGACACCTTCACCGACGACGTGGAGGCCACGCGCCACCACGAGCCCGCGTGGCGCATGCTCGCCGTGCTCGCCGAGCAGGTGCTGGATCTGCCGAAGGAGACGTTGCGAGCCTGACGCTCTTCCGCCTCGGAGACTTCCGCTCCCTCGCCGCCTCCGTCCTGCTGAACTCCGTGGGGATGATGGGCGAGATCGTCGTTCTCGGCTGGCTCACGCTGGAGCTCACGAACTCCCCGTTCATGGTGGGCGTGGCGATGGGCATGCGGATGCTGCCCCTCTTCTTCGCCGGCGTGCCGGCGGGCGCATTGGCCGATCGCTTCCCGCGTCATCGCCTGCTCATGCTGACGGGCGTCGGGCAAGCCCTCACCACGGCGACGCTGGGCGGCTTCGTCCTGCTGGGCACGTTGAGCCTGGCCCACGTGCTGGTGCTGACGTTGGCCGCGGGCGTGTTTCGCGCGCTCGAGCACGCGGCGCGCCAGAGCTACACGCACGACGTCGTGGGCCCCGCGGCCCTCATGAACGGCTTCGCGGGCCTCGGCGTCGCCATGCGCGTCGGCTGGCTGCTTGGATCTCTCGGTATCGGCGCCGTCATCGCACGCTACGGCTCCGGCGTCGCCTACTTCACCGTCAGTCTCGGCTTTCTCGGGGGTGCGCTGGCGTTGCTGCCGGCGACAGCGCCGCCTCGCGCGCGGTCGGTTCCGGCCAGCTCGCTGTGGCGCAGCACGCTGGAGTTTCTCGTGGCGGTGCGACGCGACCGGACGCTCCTCGTGCTGATGATGCTCACCGCCGGCGCCGAGGTCCTGGGCTTTGCGCACCAGACGCTGCTGCCGAGCCTGGCCCGCGATGTCCTCCACACCGGTCCCGAAGGGCTCGGCGCCCTCGGTGCGGCGCGCTCCGTGGGCGGCATCCTCGGACTCGCGACGGCAACGGTGGCGGGCGGCGTCACCGCCGCCAGCGGCGCGCGGTTCCTGGCAATCCTCCTCACCTTCGGGGTGAGCCTCGTCGTGCTCGGCGCCGCTCCCTACGTGGTGGGTTTCGTGGGGGTGGTGATCGTGCTGATCGTCGTGAACGCGGCGGGTGCGCTGGCCGATCTCCAGGCCCAGAGTCTCCTGCAGCTCAGCGTGCCCAAGGAGCTACGCGGCCGCGCGGGCGGCGCGTGGGTGGTCGCGATCGGTCTGGCGCCTCTCGGGCAGCTGCAGATCGGCGCGCTTGCCTCGCTGTTCGGTGTGAGCGTCGCCTTCGGCACGAGCGGCGTGGCACTCGTCATACTTGCGGGCGCCACGGGCCTGCTGTTCCCGCGTGTGAAGCGCGCCTAGCGTCGCTCGCTGCAGACTGATGCCTGGCGCGCCTGCGCTTCGGCGAGATCCACGAAGCGGCACAGCGCGTTGATCAGCCGCATCTGCTCGATGGTGCGGGCGCGCGACTCGAGCAGCAGTGGGCTCGCCACCACGACGGCCAGACACATCGCCCGCGACACCGCCACGTTGAACCGGTTGCGCGAGAAGAGGAATTGCACCGACCGCGGCACGTCCTCGGCCGCGGAGGTCGCCATCGAATAGAAGACGACCGGCGCCTCCCGGCCCTGGAACTTGTCGACGGTGCCGACGGCAACGTTCGGCAGATTCGCCTCCCCCATCGCCTCGCGCAGCCGTCGGACCTGCGCGTTGTAGGGCGCCACCACCATGAAGTCGGTCTCGCGGAGTCGCCGCGCCTGCCCTTGACGGTCGGTCCAGGACC
>JBKKCN010000709.1:0-17367 GCA_046712525.1 Candidatus Rokuibacteriota bacterium | reverse complement strand
GCTCCTGGCGGAGCTGGTACGGGTGACCCGTGTTCGTCCACACCGTGATGTCGTCATCGGTGACGCTCGCCACCGCACCGTGCGGCTCCAGCGTGTAGTGAAAGACACGCGGAAAGGTGTACGTGCGCTCGATGACCACGTCGGCCTCCGCGAGGCCGGCCGCGACGGCGCCCGCCGCGAACACGGCGCGCGCGCAGATGTTGGTGCCGGCCACCGCCGGCCACCGGCCCTGACGGCCGAGCGCGGGCGGGGTGTCGTGCACGAGGGGCGCCCCTGTCGCGAGCGCGCGCTCGACGTCGACCGCGCACGGCAACTCCTCGTAGTCGACCTCCACGAGCGCGGCCGCCGCGCGGGCGGCGCGGACGGTGGTGGCCACCACCGCCACCACCGGCTCGCCCTCGAAGCGCACCACGCCGCGTGCGAGCACGGGCTGGTCCTTGGTGTAGGAGCCGAAGAGGCGCGTGCCGATCTCGCCGAGGTCGTCCGTGGTGACGACGGCGAGGACGCCCGGCGACGCCGCCGCGCGCGCGGTGTGCACGCGCAGGATGCGCGCGCGGGCGTAGGGGCTTCGCACGAGCGCAGCCATCACCACGTTGGGAATGGTGAGGTCGTCGAGATACTCCGCCGCGCCCGTGACCTTCGCGAGGCCGTCCTTGCGAATGACGGAGTGGCCGACCTGGCGAAGCGTCCGGGGCGCGCTCACGCTCAGGCGGGCTTCTTCCCCATCGCTTCGCGGACCTCTTCGACGGTGAGCGGCCCCACGTCGAAGAACGCGATGATGCGGCACGGGCATGCCTCGCCTCCCTCGAACTTCCACGGGAAGGCGCCGATGATGCAGCGCGTGTTGAGTGCCTTCTCGATGTCGCCGCCCACGTTCTCGGCGTGGATGCAGCCCTCGGGGAAGGCGAGGTAGTGCATGGGGAAGATCTCTTCCTTCACGAGGCGCCCGCTCTTGTGATGGCGGTACTCGTACTCGCCGAAGTACTCGAGCACCGACTTGCCCACCTTCTCCTCGAAGCGGTGCGTGAGGTCCGGGCGCATGTAGCGGATGGTCGTATTCATGGGATGGTCGCCGGAGCCGGCGTCGATGCCCCACCATGAGATCTGCATGTCGTGCATCCACTGCGCGAGCTCGCGCGTGCCGCCGGGGTGCATGCAGAAGTAGCGCGTGAGGTCCTGCTGCGGCTTGCCCTCGTAGTAGCGGTGATAGCCCGTGTGCAGGATGAGGATGTCGCCCTTCTTGACCTCCATCTTGGAGGTGATGTGCTTGGGGGTGATGATGCTCCAGTCCTCCACGACGTCGGAGACGTCCACGATGACGCCCTCGTGCACGAGCTTCGTGAGGGGCAGGGAGGCGATGTCGCCCGCGCCGTCGGCGGCGTGCATGGGACCGTCGAGGTGCGTGCCCACGTGCAGCGACGTCTCCACGCGCTGGGACACGATGCGGTTGGTCTGCAGCGTCTGCGTGTAGTAGATCTTCGAGCCCGGGTAGCCGATCCAGCCCGGTGTGTGCATGTTCCACGGGTGCGACAGGTCGACGAGTCTCATGCGGTCCCCGCGATGGCCTTCATCAAGGCCTCCTTGAGATTGGTGATGTGCGCGGCCACCAGCTCCGCCCCGCGTTCGACGCGGCCCTCCTCGAGGGATTCCAGAATCGCCTCGTGCTCCGTCTGGAAGCGCTCGGGCTCTCCCGCGGGCCCGATCACGGAGATCTGGTAGCGGCGGAGTGAGGTCTTCAGCTCCTCGTGCAGCCGGGTGAGGTGACGGTTGGCGGCGAGGGTGACGAGCCCGTCGTGGAATTGCAGCGAGGCCTGATGCCAGCGATCGATGTTCGCCTCCCGCAGCGCCGCGCGCGCCTCCGCCACCGCCAGGCGCAGGGGCGTGATGGCTTCCTGCGAGGGGCGATGGAGGCCGCGCCGCACGCCGTGGCTCTCGATCATCAGCCGCACGTCGAAGATGTCTTCGAGGTCCTGCTCGGACACCGCGCGCACGTGAGCGCCGCGGTGCGGCTCCAGCGTGACGAGGCCTTCCGCCTCGAGGATGCGCAGGGCCTCGCGCACGGGCGAGCGGCTCAGCGACAGCTCGCGCGTGAGCTGCGTCTCGTTGAGGTGCGCCCCCGAGGGAAAGTCGCCGCGAATGATCGCCTCCCGCAGGTGGCGCGCGGTCTCCACCGCGAGCGTGGTCGGCTTCTGGAACGCGCCCGCTCCCTGCAGCGTCGTGCGCGTCATTCCGCGTAGACCTCGACCCTCACGGGGGTGCAGTGGTACGCGTTGCACGGAGCGAGGACGTCGAGCGGGCAATTCGACAGCCCGACGATCACGTCCATCTCCGCCTTGAACTCCACGTAGTCGCCCGCCTTGGACACGGGCTCGCCGATGACCCAGCGCCCGCGCGCGCAGTCGTGGTGGTAATTCATGAAGAGGTCCATCGTGTCCGGGATGTCCTCCGGCAGCAGGCCCCACGGCGCCACCGCCTTGCTGATGTTCTCGTGACAGCCATCGCGGGGACCGAGGCCGTACGATTCGTATAGGAAGCGGTTACACATGCGGTTGTGCGTGTCGTGGACCCCCTTGGGCTCCGGGGTCTCCTTCACGAAGGTCATCATGGGGCGGCACAACGTCGACATGAGGGTGTCGCCCTCGGTGAGCTTGTCGCGCGGCACGTACTCGGCGCCGGGCTTCGGGACGTAGCGCGTGCGCGAGTTCGAGGTGGACAGCTTCTCGCGGGGGTTGGCGGCGTTGAAGAGCGCCATGTCGACCACCTGCTTGCCTTCCATGTCCATGATGCGCAGCGTCTGCCCTTTGCTGACGACGAGACCGTACCCGAGTTTGGGGGGAATGACGTGCTCGAGAATCCGCTTCATCGCCGGCGTCCTCCTGGGTCGTGCGCGTTGCCCGTTTCTGACGGAGGGGGATGATAAGGCGTTGACAATCGATTGTCGATTGTCTTAGTTTCCCGCGTGCGCAGCGACGGGCGGGCGAGATCACGATCCATATAAAGGAGCAGTCGAAATGGACCTCGGACTCAAGGGCAAGGTCGTCCTCGTCACGGGTGGCAGCAAGGGTATCGGCAAGGCGGTGGCGCGCGAGCTCCTGAACGAGGGGGCGAAGGTCGCCATCTGCGCGCGCTCCAAGGGTGATCTCGACGCCACGGCCGCCGAGCTCAAGAAGGGCGGCGGCGACGTGTTCACGGTGGCGGGCGATCTCACGAAGGAAGCGGACGCCAAGAGGATCGTGGACGCCACCGTGGCCCACTTCGGCCGCGTCGACGTCCTCATCAACAACGCGGGGGCGGCGCCGGGCGGCCTCCTGCTCGACCTCACCGAGGAGCACTGGGAGCAGGCGCTGCAGCTGAAGTTCATGGGCTACGTGCGCTGCATGAAGGCCGTGATTCCGCACATGCTCAAGCAGGGTAAGGGCCGCATCGTCAACATCGTGGGCAACGACGGCGTCAAGCCCATCGGCGTGGAACTGACGCCGAGCGCCGCCAACGCCGCCGACCTCGCGGTCACGGTGGCCCTCGCCGAGCAGTATGGCCGCAACAACATCTGCATCAACGCGATCAATCCGGGCCCCGTCGCCACCGAGCGCTGGGACGGCCTCATCTCCGGCATCGCGAAGGTGCGCAACATCAGCGTGGACGCGGCGCAGAAGCGGGCCGAGCGCAGCATCCCGCTCGGCCGTATCTGCACGCCGGAAGAGGTCGCCAACGTCGCCGTCTTCGTGGCCTCCGACCGCGCGAGCTTCATGAACGGCGCCCTCATCACCCTGGACGGCGGGCAGCGCAAGGCCCTGCTGGACGATTGAGCAAGGAGACTTTCATGACCGGGATCCGCACGATGCGTCGCATGCGCTGGCTGGCTGTCGCTCTTCTCCTGATCGTCCTCGGCCTGCCCGCCGCCGACGCGCAGCCGAAGGAGTTCAAGGTGGGGGTGGCGATCTCGCTCAGCGGCATCTTCAGCCGCGACGCGAACCTCTTCAAGGAGACGTACGACCTGTGGGCGGAGACGGTCAACAAGGCGGGCGGCATCAAGGTGAAGGGTACGGGTTACCCCGTGCGCATCACCTACTACGACGACGAGTCGAGCCCGCAGAAAGGCGCCCAGCTCATCGAGCGCCTCGCCACCCAGGACAAGGTCGACCTCATCCTGCCCGGCTTCGGCTCCAGCATCGCCTTCGCGGCGAGCGCGGTGACGGAGAAGTACAAGTACCCGTACATCTCGGGGGCGGCGAGCGCGAATCCGATCTTCGAGCGCGGCTTCAAGTACGTGTTCGCGACGCTGAACAAGACGTTCGACGAGGTGGAGGCCGCCGCCAAGGTGTTCGCGCTCGCGCAGCCGAAGCCCACCAAGGCCGCCATCGTGGCCGCCGACCATCTCTTCGGCAAGCTGTCCGCGGAAGGCTTCAAGAAGTTTCTCGGCGAGATGGGCATCGAGGTCGTGCACTACGAGATCTTTCCGCTCGACCTCGCCGACTACAACTCGCTCCTGCTGAAGGTGAAGCGCCAGAACCCGGACCTGCTCTTCGTGGGCGGCCTCTACAACCAGGCGCTGCGCGTGATGAAGGCGGCCAAGGAAGTCGACTTCACGCCCAAGGGCATGTCGTTCAGCTACGGCCCCACCGTGCCCGACTTCGTCAAGGAGTTCGGCAAGGACGCCGAGGGCGCCATCGCCGCCTCCGAATGGCTGCCGTCCTTCCCGTTCAAGGATCCCGTCTTCGGCTCCGCCAAGGAGTTCAACGACGCCATCCAGAAGAAGTACGGGCACGAGGCGGACTACGTGCAGGCGGCCGCCGCCGCCGGCCTCGTGGCGCAGCAGGTCGCCATCGAGACGCTCGGCCTCACGCCGCCGCTCGCCGAGAAGGATCGCGAGGCGCTCATGGAGCAGCTGCACAAGCAGGAGGTGCAGACGCTGTACGGCCGGGTGAAGTTCGGCCCCGACGGCGCCATCGTGCAGAAGCCGCCCATCGCCATCCAGATCCAGAACGGCAAGTTCGCCCTCATCTACCCGCGCGAGGTGGGCGGCCTGCAGGCGGGCAAGCTGATGTATCCGCTCACGCCCTGGCGGTCGCGCTAGCCGGGATGCGCGAGGACTGAAGGAAAGAGACGCGAGTCTCTGACGTGTGGCGAGAAAAATACGCTTTCACACAAGACGTCGAGGAGGTTCCGACCCCCCGGGGGCCGAATTCTCATTAGACGCCCGAGTACGATGACGACGCGGTGATGAGGTTCGAGTGGGACTCGCGGAAGGCTGCGAGCAACCGAGCGAAGCATGGGATATCGTTCGAAGAGGCCGGTACAGTCTTCGCAGACCCGCTGGGGCGGATCATCGAGGATCCGCGCCACTCTGAAGGTGAGCAGCGCTACGTATTGCTCGGCCATTCGCAGGAGCAGCGTCTGGTGGCCGTGATGTTCACCGAACGTGACGAGGCCATCAGGATCATCAGCGCCCGCCTCGCGACGCAACAGGAGCGGAGGAACTATGAGAAAGGCAAAGGCTAAGACCGGGTCTGGGCTCGGCAGCGACGATATTCTGCCCGAGTACGATTTCAGCCGTGGGCGCCGAAACAAGTATGCGATGCGGTACGCCGAAGGCAGCAATGTCATTGTGTTGGACGCTGACGTGGCGGCTGTATTTCCGAACGCCGCCGAAGTGAACGCCGCTCTCCGGGCCTTGGCCGTTGTGATCCGGAGGCACCGGTCACCTCGGCCGCGCTCTCGACGGAGCGCGTAACTTCGGCATTCAGGCAGCGGCTACCGAGGCCGCGCCTGTTATCGAGGGCTAGGCATTCACGAGGGACGTGTTATGGCCGCAGTCGCTCCTCAGGTTCATCAGGCGCTGGCGCAGGTATCAGTTGCGAGGGGACTGGAGCCGGGTGCCAAAAGGAACGCGCGGGGTGTATGCGCTGTAGCGTCGCACCGGCACGGCGGACGAGTATCAAGTTGTCGTTACTCGAGAGGAGATCCGTGAATTTGAAGCGCTTCTGCTCGGGATCTTCCGCCATGATGGCCGCATCGAGCTCGCGAACAAGCAAAAGGGCTCTAAAAAACTTTACGAACTTCGCAAGAGCAGCCAGTGGACCAACTCGTGAGAGCTAATTGCGCAATGCAGGGCACCGAGCACTCGGGTCGCGGAGCCTCGCCCGGTATCGTGAGCGTTATGCGACTCCGGCTCGTCGGCGACGGCGTTGCGGAACCAGCTTGGCACGGATTCCAAGCCGGGCCAACATCTCAATGAGCGTGTCGGTGCTGAAGAGGTCGATTCGGCCGTGCCTGAGCGCGCTCACGCGTGGCTGTGTCATCGCAAGGAGGCGGGCCACGTCGGCCTGCTTCAATCCACGCGCTCTAAGGACCTTCTGCAGATTCACCATCAATTCCGAACGCACTTTCAGATATTCGGCCTTATCCGGGGTGAAGCCGAGATCGCGAAAGACGTTCCCGCTGGAGCGGACCAGCTTGAGCTTCTTCACGGCGTACCTCTCCCTTCCGGGGCTCACGGGAGTGTCCGAGCGAGATCAGCGGCTCCCTGCGCATGCGTCAGCATATAAAAACCTGGACGTGATCATAGCCGAAGGATCGCATACGCGCGCCAGGCCGAGGTCATGAACTTCCTCATCGACCTCACGCAGACGCTCATCAACGGAATCCTCCAGGGCGGCGTGTACGCGGCCGCCGCCGTCGGGCTCTCCCTCATTTTCGGGGTGAGCGGCATCCTCAACGCCGCCCACGGCGAGTTCGTGATGCTGGGCGCCTTCGCGACGTACTGGCTCTTCACGCTCTATCACGTGGACCCACTCCTCACGCTGCCCATCTCCTTCGTCCTTCTCTTCGTGCTCGGCGCAGCACTGCAGTACTTCCTGCTCAACCGCACGCTGGGCCGTCCGCTCCTGCTCTCGCTGCTCGTCACCTTCGGGATCTCGCTCGTGCTCGTGAACGTGGCGCTGCGCCTGTGGAGCGGCGACCATCGCATGATGCGCATCCCGTATTTCGCGCACAGCCTCATCGTGGGCCCGTTCATCATCCCGCAGTCGCGCATCGTGGCGTGCGTGGTGGGCGTGGGCATGGTGGCGGGGCTGTCGTGGCTGCTCGCCTCCACGCGGCTGGGCCGCATGATCCGCGCCACCGCCCAGGACTGGGAGATGGCGCGCATGGTGGGCGTGGATCCGAAGAAGATCTACTCCATCACCTTCGGCATCGGGGCAGGCGTGTCCGGCGTGGCCGGCTCGCTGGTGGCGTTCTACACGCCCGTGGAGCCGAACATGGGTCTCACCTACACGCTCTTCGCGTTCGCGGTGGTCGTGCTCGGCGGGCTCGGCTACACCGCGGGCGTGGTGTGGGGCGGCCTCACGCTCGGCATCGCGCAGGCGCTGACGGAGACGTACCTGGAATCCGGACTCTCCCTCCTCGTGGCCTTCGTCCTGCTCTACGTGATCCTCCGCTTCATGCCGGCCGGGATCATGCGCAAGGGCCGGGTGGAGTAACGGTGGTAGGCCGGCGGCTGTCCGCCCCCGAGGGGATCGCCCTCGCCGTCCTGGCCGTCCTCATCGTGCTGCCCTTCGGGGCGGGCGCCTATCCCGTGCGCGTGGCCACGGTCATCTTCATGTGGGCGGCGCTGGCAGGGAGCTGGAACCTCATGGCGGGGTATGCGGGCGCGGTCGATCTCGGCCCCGTCGTCTATTACGGCATCGGCGCCTTCGTCACCGCCGCCTTCATGCTGAAGGCCGGGCTGCCGTTCATCATCAGCGCCGGTCTCGCCGGCCTCGTCGCCGTCGCCATCGCGTTCGCCATCGGGACTCCCACGCTGCGGCTGCGCGGCGCGTACTTTGCCATCGGCACGCTGGCGCTGGCGGAGTCGGGCAAGCAGCTCGGCCTCACGTGGGATCGCCTGATGCCGTTTGCGTTGACCGGTGGCAGCGCGGGCATCTCGCTCCCGCTCACGAAGGGGTACCTCGGCTTCTACTACATGATGCTTGGACTCATGACTGGGGTGACGGGCGTGGCGCTGTGGCTGGGCCACTCGAAGTTCGGCTACGGCCTGCGCGCGGTGGGGGAGAACGATCGTCTCGCCGAGGCCTCGGGCGTGGACATCCACCGGCTCAAGCGGCGGCTGTACGCGGGCAGCGCCTTCGTCATCGCCGTGACGGGTGGCACCGCGGGCTACTGGCTGTCGTACATCAACGCGGCCGAGGTGTTCAGCGCCGCCATCACGTTCCAGATGGTGGTCATGACGCTGCTGGGAGGACTGGGCACCCCGTTCGGGCCGGCGCTCGGCGCCGCTTTTCTGACGCTCGTCTCCGAGTTCCTGGGCACGCGCTTCGTCTATCACTACCTCATCGCCATCGGCATGATCATCGTGGCTGTGTCGCTCTTCGCCCCCGCCGGGCTCGCGGGTCTCGCCGACTTCGTGCGCCGTCGCAAGCCGCAGGCGGTCGTGTGAGCCTGCTGGAAGTGCGTGGCATCCGCAAGCAGTTCGGCTCCCTCGCCGCGCTCAACGGCGTCGACTTTGCGGTGGAGGAGGGCGAGATTCTCGGGATCATCGGGCCCAACGGCGCCGGCAAGAGCACGCTCTTCAACCTGATCGCCGGCCTCGACACGCCCACCTCCGGCTCCGTGAGCTACCGCGGCCGGCCCATCGCCGGTCTCCGGCCCGACGCCGTCTGTCGCCTGGGCATCGCCAAGACATTCCAGATCCCCCAGCTGTTCCCGCGGCTGACTGTCGCCGAGAACGTGCTGGTGGCGACGCTCTACGGGCGCGGCCGCGCGCTCCGCGAGGCGCGCGAGGAGGCGCGCGAGTGGGTCGGCTTCGTCGGGCTCGCGGACAAGGCGCTGCTGGCGGCGGAGACACTGTCCGTGTCGGAGCGGCGGCGTGCGGACCTCGCCCGTGTTCTCGCCACCGGCGCGCCCCTGTTGCTCCTCGACGAGAACATGGCGGGATTGAACCAGCGAGAGGTGGAGGGCGCGGTGGCGCTTCTGCAGAAGGTGCGCGCGCGCGGCCGCAGCCTCGTGGTGACGGAGCACATCATGCGCGCCATCCTCGGCCTCGCGGACCGGGTGGTGGTGCTGAACTACGGCGAGAAGATCGCGGAGGGCCGTCCCGCCGACGTGATGCGCGACGCTACCGTCATCAAGGCGTACCTCGGTGAAGCGTATGCCTGAGGCGGCGCCGATGCTGGAGCTGACCGCCGTCGACGCCGGGTACGGCGCCCTGCAGGTGCTGTCCGATGTGACGCTGAAGGTAAGGCGGGGTGAGATCGTGAGCCTGATCGGTCCCAACGGAGCGGGCAAGACCACGGTGATCAGGACGATCCTCGGTATCGTGCGCGCGCGCGGCGCGCAGGCGGCCGTGCGCTACAAGGGCGAGCGGATCGACGGCCTGCCCCCGGAGGACATCGTCACGCGCGGCATCGCGGTGGTCCCCGAAGGCGCGCGCGTGTTCCCCGAGATGACCGTGCTCGACAACCTCAGAATGGGAGCGCTGGTGCCGCGCGCGCGCGCGAAGGAGCCGCAGACGCTGGCGGAAGTGTTCGCGATGTTCCCCCGCCTCGCGGAGCGGCAGCGGCAGCACGCGCGCACGCTGTCGGGGGGCGAGCGCCAGATGCTGGCCATCGGCCGCGCGCTCATGGCCTGCCCCGACCTCCTGCTCTTCGACGAGCCATCGCTCGGCCTGCAGCCGAATCTCGTGAAGTCGATCATCGAGGCCATCCGCGACATCAACGAGCGCGGTATCACCGTGCTCCTCATCGAGCAGAACGTGCACTTCTCGTTGCCCATCAGCCATCGTGGCTACGTGCTCGAGCAGGGTCGCGTAGTGCTGGAGGACGCCGGGCGCGCCCTCCTCGACAATCCCCACGTGCGGCTGTCGTATCTCGGAGTCTGAGATGGACCTCATCGTGCGCCAGGGCCGACGCAGGGGCGATGCGGAGCCGCGCGACATCGGCATTGAGGGCGGGGCGATCGTCGCGGTGGAGCGTACGCTGACGGCACGAGGAGCACGCGAGATCGACGCGCGGGGCCGGCTCGTGACGCCGCCCCTCGTGAACCCGCACGTGCATCTGGACAAGGCGCTCCTCGGCGAGGTGATGCGGCCCAACGTCTCCCAGACGCTGGCGGAGGCGATCGACATCACGCTGGACTTCAAGCGGGTCTACACGGAAAAGGACATCGTGGAGCGGGCAGGCGCGGTGATCGAGATGGGCGTGCGCGAAGGCACGCTCGTCGTGCGCAGCTTCGCGGACGTCGGCAGCGCGGGGGGTCTCATGCCGGTGCAGGGTCTGCTCGCCGCCCGCGCGCGTTACGCTCACCTGGTGAAGCTGGAGGTGGTCGCCTTCCCGCAGGAGGGGATTCTGCGCGACCCCGGCACGGAACAGCTGCTCCGGCAGGCGATGGCGCTCGGCGCCGATGTGGTGGGAGGCCTGCCCTGGTACGAGAAGACAGACGAGGACGCGCGCCGGCACATCGATATCGTGTTCGCCATCGCGCGAGAGCGGGACGCCGACATTCACATGCTCGTCGACGACACGGACGATCCGAACTCGCGCAGCCTCGAATACCTGGCGGTGAAGACGGAGCGCGAAGGCTACGGAGGGCGGGTGAGCGCCAGCCACTGCGGCGCCCTCGCCGCCTACGACGCCACGTACGCCGCCAAGGTGATCGGCCTCGTCAAGGAGGCGGGCATCACCATCGTGAGCAACCCGCACATCAGCCTCGTCCTCGCAGGCAGGCGCGATCGCGAGCCCGTGCGGCGCGGCATCACGCGGGTGCGCGAGCTGCTCCGGGCCGGTGTCAACATCGCTTCCGGCCAGGACGACGTCAACGATCCCTACTATCCCTTCGGGCGCTCGAGCCAGATCGAGGTGGCGCTCTTCATGGCCCATACCGCGCACCTCACGTACGCGGGCGAGATCGACAGCGTGTTCGACATGGTGACGGTGAACGCCGCGCGCGCCCTGTGCCTTCCGCGCTACGGCCTCGCCCTCGGCGACGCCGGCGATCTGCTCGTGTGGGACGCGGCCACGGTGAAGGAAGCCCTCGCGCGCCAGCGACCGCCGGCGTGGGTGGTCCGCGGCGGCGCGGTGGTGGCGCGCACGACGGTCACGAGCGAGCTGTTGTCGGAGGAAGAATCGTGAAGCCCCCCGTCTTCGACTACCTGGCGCCGGCCTCGCTCGACGAGGCGCTGAAGATCCTGGGTGAGCTGGGGGAGCGCGCCAAGGTGCTGGCCGGCGGCCAGAGCCTCGTGGCGCTGCTCAACTTTCGCCTCGTGCGCCCCGAACACCTGGTGGACCTCAACGGGCTGCCCGAGCTGGCGGGCATCCGCGAAGACGATGGTCACGTCGTGATCGGCGCCATGACGCGCCAGCGCGCGGTGGAGCACTCCGCTCTCGTGCGCGCGCGCGTGCCGCTGCTGTCGGAGGCCATGCCACAGATCGGTCACGTGCAGATCCGTAACCGCGGAACGGTGGGCGGCAGCCTCGCCCACGCCGATCCCGCCGGAGAGCTGCCGGCCGTGGTGGCCGCCCTCGGCGGCGACCTCGTGGTGCGCAGCGCACGCGGCCGCCGCGTGCTCAAGGCCGAGCAGTTCTTCGTCGGCTACCTCACCACCGCCCTCGAGCCCGACGAGCTGCTGGTCGAGGTGAGACTGCCCGCGACGCCGCCGCGCACCGGCAGCGCCTTCGTGGAAGTGAGCCGCCGCCATGGCGACTTTGCGCTGGTCGGTGTGGGGGCGACCGTCACGCTCGACGAGGCGGGCGTGTGCACGGGCAGCGCCATCGCGCTCACCGGGGTGGGCCCCGCGCCTGTCCTCGCGCGCGACGCCGCGCGCGCTCTCGTGGGCGCCCGGCCCACCGCGAAGGCGATGGAGGACGTGGGGGCGCGCGTGGCGGGTGCCATCGAGCCCGACAGTGACCTGCACGCCTCCAGCGACTTCCGCAAGCACCTGGCGGGCGTGCTCACGCGGCGCGCACTCGCGCAGGCCACCGCGCGCGCCACCGGCAGCACGGGCACGCACACGAAAGGGGCCTCCCGATGATGGAGCGCAAGATTCGCGTGACCGTCAACGGCCGCGCGTACGAGCGGACGGTGGAGGTGCGCAAGACCCTCGCGGACTTCCTGCGCGACGACCTCGAGCTCACCGGCACGCACCTGGGCTGCGAGCACGGCGTGTGCGGCGCCTGCACCATCGTCCTCGACGGCGCCGCCGTGCGCTCGTGCCTGCTCTTTGCGGCGCAGGTGCACGGCGGCGACGTGCAGACGGTGGAAGGGCTTGCCGACGGCGACACGCTCAATCCGCTGCAGGAGGCCTTCCGTGAGCATCACGGCCTGCAGTGCGGCTTCTGCACACCCGGCTTCCTCATGACGCTGACGTGCTTCCTGCGCGACTGCCCGAATCCCACGGAGGAGCAGATCCGCGAGGCCATCTCCGGCAACCTGTGCCGCTGCACCGGGTACAAGAACATCGTGGAAGCGACGCGCGCGGCCGCGCAGTCGCGCGCGACTACCACCACAAGGAGCTGACATGACCATCCAGAGAAGAGGTGTGGTTCTCGGACTACTCGCGTCGATCACACTGGCCGCCTTCGCCGCCGCCCCGCGCGTGGCGCCGGCCGCCGAGGAGCTCATCGTCCTCAGCACCGTCACTCGCGTGGTGAACCTGCCCATGGTCGTCGGGCTCCGGCTCCTCGAGAAGGAAGAGGGCGTGAAGGTCACCATCAAGGATCTGCGCACGCCGGAGGCGGTCATGCTCGCCGTCATCGACGGGCAGGGCCAGGTGGGGACGGCTTTCGCGCCCTTCTACCCGGCCATCGAGAAGGGCGCGCCCGTGCGCGCCGTGATGGAGCTGTCGCGGCCGGAGTTCGTGGTGATGGCGAAGAAGGAGATCACCTCCGTGAAGGAGCTGAACGGCGTGCGCCTGGCCTCGCACTCGCCGAAGGCGACCGTGCAGTCGCTCCTCTCTTTTTATCTACAGACGCAGCCGGGCGTGACTCCCAACGTGGTCTTCATTCCCGAGGGCTCGCCCGCGCGCGCGGAGGCGCTGCTGCGCGGCGCCGTGGATGCCGCCGCCTTCGACCTCACGGCGGCGCAGGTGGTGAACGAGCGCGCGCCCGGCAAGTTCCACGTGCTCATCGACTTCACCAACCAGCCCGTATCTTCCAGCTCGCTCGTGATCAATGCGGATTACGCGAAGAAGAACCCTGCCATGGTGCAGAAGCTGGTGCGGCGCCTGTTGCAGTCGTACCGCGAAGGCGCCAAGGATCCGAAGTTCTGGGTGCGCGAGCGCGGCGACATGATGAGGGACGTGGAGGACGCCAAGCTGGAGAGCCAGCTGCGCGCCCTCGTGAAGATCTTCGACCTCAACGGTGGCCTGGATCGCATGCGCGGGCCGGGCGCGGTGGAAAACCTTGCCTTCCAGGTGGGCACGGGCAACCTGAGCGGGCCCGTCAGCAAGTGGAAGCCCGAGCAGTTCTTCGACGTGGCGCCGCTCGACGCGGTGCTCAGGGACATCGGCAAGCGGTAGTGATCGCAGCACTGCGCATGGCGTCCGTCGTCGTCTTCCTCCTCCTGTGGGAGTGGGCGGCGCGGGTGCCCATCAGCTTCGCCTTTCCTTCGCCGTGGGCGACCTTCACGGCGCTCATCGCGCTCGTCCGCTCGGGCGCGCTCCTCGGCGCCACCGCCACCAGCCTCCAGTCCCTGCTGCTCGGCTTCGGCACCGCCGTCCTCGTGGGCGTGCCCCTCGGCCTCGTGATGGGCGTCGTGCGTCCGGTGGGGCGCGTGGGACGCGTCTACCTCGACCTGCTCATCGCCCTGCCCACGGCGGCGCTCATTCCGCTCGTCATCCTGTCCTTCGGGATCAATATCATCTCCTCCGCCGTCATCGTGTTCGTCTTCAGCGCGCCCTTCATCACGATGAACGCCTACGGCGGCGTGCGCGACGTCCGCCCGCGGCTGGTGGAGATGGCGCGCGCCTTCGACGCCTCGTGGACGCAGATGTTCACCCACATCGTATTGCCGAGCGCGCTGCCCATGGTGCTGGCGGGGCTTCGCTACGGCCTGTCGCGCGCGTTCGTGGGCCTCATCGTAGCCGAGCTCCTGCTGTCGCCCTTCGGCCTCGGCCGCATCATCATGATCTCGCGCTCGATGTTCGAGCACGATCGCATGTTTGCCACCGTGGTGTGGACGCTGCTGGTGGCGGGCCTGGCGCTGACCGCGCTCGCGCGGGTGGAGGCGCGCCTCCTGCGGTGGCGGGCCTGATGACGGCGGCCGCGCCCGTGCCCATCACCGTGCAGGGCGTGTCGAAGGCCTTCGGCGCCGTGCAGGCGCTCGTGGACATCCATCTCAGCGTGCAGGCGGGCGAGTTCCTCAGCCTCATCGGGCCCAGCGGCTGCGGCAAGACGACGCTGCTCAAGACGATCGCCGGCCTCGTGCCCGCCGACGCGGGCCGCGTCCTCGTCGGCGATCGGACCGTCATCGGTCCCGGGCGCGAGTGCAGCGTGGTGTTCCAGGACTTCGCGCTGTTGCCATGGGCAAGCGTCCAGGCGAACGTGGAGTTCGGCCTTCGCCTGCGCGGCGTCGCGCCCGCCGAGCGCGCGGAGCGGGCGCTGCGCTCCATCGGCAAGGTGGGGCTCGCCGGCTTCGAGCACGCGTATCCCTCGCAGCTGTCCGGCGGGATGCAGCAGCGCGTGGGGCTGGCGCGCGCGCTCGCGGTGAGTCCACAGGTTCTGCTCATGGACGAGCCCTTCGCGTCGATCGACGAGCAGACGCGGCGGCTCTTCCAGGACGACCTGCTGAGCCTGTGGTCGGAGGAGCGCAAGACGGTCGTGCTGGTGACCCACAGCATGGAAGAGGCCATCTACCTGTCCGATCGCGTCGTCGTCCTCAGCCCGCGCCCGGGCCGCGTGCACCAGGTCCTCGACGTGCCGTTGCCGCGCCCGCGCGAGGCCGGCGATGTGCGCGCCACGGCGGACTTTGCGCGGCTGGTGGACGGCCTGTGGAAGATCTTGAGGAAGCTGCAGTGAGCGCCAGCCTCGCCGCCGTCGCCGGCCTCGTCATCGCCTGGGAGATCTTGGGCCGACTGCACCTGTCCATGTTCGTGCCGCCCGCCTCCGACATCGCCGTGGTGTGGTGGCGGCTCGTGAACGACGGCACGCTGTGGCGCGCGAGCGCGTCCAGCCTGCTCTCGCTCGTGCGCGGGTTCGTGCCCGCCGCCGTGCTCGGTGTCGTCATCGGCCTTGCCATGGGCCGCTTCGCGACGGTGCGTCATCTCCTCGACGGCTGGGTGAACGCCCTCATGTCGGCGCCACTGTCCGCCCTCGTGCCCGTCCTCATCGCGCTCTTCGGACTGCGCGACACCGTGGTGGCGGCCACCGTCTTCATGTTCTCCTTCTTCGTCATCGTGGTGAACACGATGACGGGCGTGCGTGGCGCCGACCGCTCCCTCGTGGAGATGGCGCGCGCGTTCGGCGCGGGCGAGACCTCGCTCTTCGCGCGCATCTACCTGCCTTCCGCGCTGCCCGCCGTCATGCTCGGCCTGCGCCTGGGCGCCGTGCAGGCGGTGAAGGGCATGGTGGTGGGCGAGATGCTCATCTCGCTCGTGGGTCTCGGCGAGCGGCTGATCTACTACGGCAATACCTTTCTGATCACGGAGCTGTATGCGGTGATCATGTCCGTGCTGCTCGTCGCGCTCGTCGCCTCGCAGCTCATGCAGGCCGCGGACCGTGCGCTGGTGCGCTGGAAATGATCGTCGACGTCCACGTCCACTTCCTGTCGCCCAAGGCGCTCGCCGCCGCCCGCACGTCGCCCTCGCGCTTCGGCGTGCGCGTGCTCGACGACGGCGAGCGCCCGCGCCTGCACGTCGGCGCGGAGGCGCCCACGCGGCCGATGCTGGAGCCGCTGTACACGCTGGGCCTGCACCTGGCGTTTCTCGAGCGGCAGGGAATCGACGCCGCCGTCTTCGGCCCGCTCATGGACGTGGCGGGCTACTCGCTGCCGCCGCAGCAGGGCGCCGCGTGGAGCCGGGCTCAGAACGAAGGAATGGCCGCCTCGCTCGCCGAAGCGGGGGGCAAGCATGCCGGTCTCGCCACGGTGCCGCTGCAGGCGCCCGCGCTCGCGGCCGAGGAGCTGCGCTTCGCGGTCAGCACCCTCGGGCTCCGCGGCGCCATGATCGACCCCAACGCGCTCGGCCGTGCCCTCGGCGACCGCGCCTTCGATCCCTTCTGGAGCGCGGCTGCCGATCTCGGGGCACCGGTGATGCTTCACCCCTTTCTGCTGGAGGCGGTGGAGCGCTTCGGTCGCCACTACCTGCACAACCTCGTGGGCTATCCGTTCGAGACGACGCTGGCGGCCGGCAGCCTCATCCTGGGCGGCACGCTGGACCGCTTTCCGTCACTGAACGTCGTGCTCGTGCACGGCGGCGGTTTTCTGCCCTATCACGTGGGGCGCTTCGATCGCGGCCACCTCGCGCGTCCCGAGGCGCGCGCGGACGGCGCCTCGCTGCCGAGCGGATACCTGCGCCGCTTCCACTACGACACGCTCGTGCAGTTTCCTGCCGCGCTCGCCTACCTGGCGCAGGTGGTCGGCGCCGATCGCGTCCTGCTCGGCAGCGACCATCCCTTCTGGCTCGGCGACCCGGAGCCGACTCGCATCGTGCGCGAGGCGGACCTGCCGCCCGCGGCCGCGGCCGCGATTCTCGGCGACAACGCCGTTCGTCTGTACGGACTCGGATGAGAAGTTTTGGCACTTCCGTGCGCCGCAAGGAGGACCCGCGGCTGCTCACGGGCCGCGGCAAGTACGCGGCCGATTTCCGGCTGCCCGGCATGCTGCACGCCGCCGTCGTCCGCTCGCCGCACGCTCACGCGCGACTGGGCGCCATCCGCGGCACGGCAGCGCTTGCGCTGCCAGGAGTGATCGCCGTCATCACCGGCGAGGACCTCGGCGCCATCGGCCGCATCCCGGTGCGCCTCGGCCCGCGGCCGAGCATCGTGGCGTGCCTGCAGCCCCCGCTTGCCCGTGACAAGGTGCGTTACGTGGGGGAGCCGGTGGCCTTCGTCATCGCCGGGAGCCGCTACGTGGCCGAGGACGCGCTCGACCTCGTCGACGTGGACTACGATCCGCTGCCGCCCGTCTCCGATGCGCGCCGCGCTCTCGAGAGTGACGCGCCCGTGCTCCACGAGGTCATCGACGGCAACGTGGTGGCCCTGCTGCAGACGCAGAAGGGCGACGGGGTGGCGGCCATGGCCACCGCGCACACGCGGGTGAAGGAGCGCTTCGCCGTGCAGCGCCACACGGGCGTGCCCATGGAGACGCGCGGCCTCACCGCCGCCTTCAATACGGGCACGGGTGTGCTCAACCTCTGGGGCGTGGCCAAGGTGCCGCACTTCA
>JBKKCN010000708.1:0-3573 GCA_046712525.1 Candidatus Rokuibacteriota bacterium | reverse complement strand
GCCCTCGCTGAGGGCGGCCACGTCGAGATCGACGGTGGCGAGGTCGAGCACGGCGACATCCGCGGGTGGAGTCGGCGTGAGCGTCATGATCGATTTCAAATAAGCGTGGCAGACGGCGCACGCTTCCACCTTGCGCGCCTCGCCGCGCCCGGCGAGGCCCCTGAGCGCCGTGCCGGAGGTGATGCCCCCGACATCTTGAGGAAATCGCGCCGCGAAACGTCCATGGTCACTCCGCCACCAGCTGCGTCGTGTTCGCGTGAAGCCGCGGAGTATCGATTCTCGGCAGTGTCCGGCGGTCCGGAAGGGTGCCCCGCCGTCCCGGCGCGCTGGCGCCGGCATGTAAACTTGATCCAGGAGGTGCGCGCAGATGGAGGCAAGCAGCGGGTTCATCAGCCGGGCGCGGGTCGGTCACCCCGCCCCCGATTTCAAGATGAAGACGACCAAGGACCTCGCCACGCTGAAATCGACGGCGTCGCTCGCCGACTACAAGGGCAAGTGGCTCGTCCTCTTCTTCTACCCGGCGGATTTCACGTTCGTCTGACCGACCGAGGTGACGGCGTTCTCCGATCGCATCAAGGAGTTCGCCGACCTGAACGCCGAGGTTCTCGGCGTCTCTCTCGACACGGTCTTCGTGCACAAGGCGTGGATCCAGACCCCGCGCGACAAGAACGGCGTGGGCGAGATCAAGTACCCGCTCGGATCCGACTCCACCCAGCAGGCGGCGCGCGACTACGGCGTGCTCATCGAGTCAGAGGGGCTCGCCGCGCGCGGGCTCTTCATCATCGATCCCAGCGGCATGCTCCAGTACCAGGTGGTTCACAGCCTCAACATCGGCCGCAGCGTGGACGAGGTGCTGCGCGTGCTCGAGGCGCTGCAGGCCGGAGGCCTCTGCCCGGCCGACTGGCGTCCGGGCAAGAAGCTCTTGGGAGGGTAGCGCGATGCCCCTGAGACTCGGCAGCCCGATGCCGGAACTGTCGGGAGCCACCGAGTGGTTGAACGGCGAGCCCGCGCAGGACGGCCTGCGCGGCTCGCCCGTGCTCGTGCATTTCTGGGCGGTGAGCTGTCACATCTGCCACGACAACATGCCCACCCTGCGCAAGTGGCGGGACGAGTACGGCCCCAAGGGCCTCAAGCTCGTCGGCATTCACATGCCGCGGCAGGAAGAGGACATGGAGGTGGGCAAGGTGCGTGACGAGGTGAAGGCGATGGACGTCACCGAGCCGGTCGCCATCGACAACACGCACGCTATGGCGGATGCCTTTCAGAACAAGTTCATGCCCGCGTATTTTCTCTTCGACCGCGAAGGCAATCTCAAATCGCGCACGGCAGGAGACGCCGGTCTTGCCATGCTGGAGTCGGCGCTCGCAAGGCAGTTCGAGTAGGGGCGCTCGACCCCTACAGCTTCATGTGGGGGTCGAGCCAGTCGCGCAGGGCGTTGCCCATCAGGTTGATCGTGAGCGTGGTGATGAAGATCGCGGCGCCGGGGAAGGCGGCGATCCACCACGAGGTCAGCATGTAGACTCGCCCGTCGCCGAGCATGTTGCCCCAGGCGGCCGTGGGGGGCTGCACGCCAAGGCCCAGGAAGGAGAGGAAGGATTCGAGGATGATCACGCGCGCTACCTGCAGGGTGGCGATGACGACGATCACCGAGACGAGGTTGGGCAGGAGCTGCCGGAAGATGATGCGCAGGTGGCCCATCCCGAGCGCGCGGGCCGCCGTCATGAAATCGCGTTCGCGCAGGGCCATCGTCTCCGCCCGGATGACGCGCGCATAGAGCGGCCAGTCCGCCACGCCGAGCACGATCACCATGTTGACGAGACTGGGACCGAGGACGGCGATCACCGCGAGGGCCAGGAGCACGAACGGAAACGTCAGCATCACGTTCACCAGCGTCATGATCGTCCAGTCCACGCGCGGCCCGAAGTACCCCGCCCCCAGCCCCAGCAAAACGCCGATGGTGGAGGAAACGAGCACGGCGGCGACCCCGATGAGCAGCGACACACGGCCGCCGTAAATCATGCGCGAGAGCAGATCGCGGCCGATCTGGTCGGTGCCGAGCACATGGTCGGGCGTGCCGCGATCCATCCACGCCGGAGGCGCCAGCCGGTGCCGGATGTCCACCTCCACTGGGCTGTAGGGAGCGATCCACGGCGCCGCCGCCGAGATGGCGACGATGAGCAGCATGAGGGCTCCGGCCACCAGGCCCCACTTGAGCCGCCAGAGCCGGCGCAGCGATCGGTGTGCGGTCGTCGACAGAGAGTCCGTGGCGCTCGCGCGCTTGAGCGGCACTTCGCCCGCGTTGACCGTGCTCACGCCCCCACCCGGATGCGAGGGTCGATGAGCCCCACGATCATGTCCACGACGAAGTTGACGGCCACGATGATGAGCGCCAGCAGCACGACGGCGCACTGGACCACGGGGAAGTCCTGGTTGCGGATTGCGTCCACGGTGAGGGTGGCGACGCCGGGCCACGCGAAGACCGTCTCGGTGATGACGGCGCCGCCCAGGAGCTGGCCGAACTGCAGCCCGAGGACCGTGATGACGGGGATGCAGGCGTTGCGAAAGGCGTGCTTGACCACCACCATGCCCTCGCCGACGCCCTTGGCCCTCGCCGTCTTGATGTAGTCCATGTTCATGATCTCGATGACGCCCGAGCGCACCAGCCGCATCGTGATGGGCGCCAGGAAGGCGCCGAGCGTGAAGGCGGGCATCAGGAAGTGCTGCCACGTCCCGTAGCCGGAGGCGGGCAGCAGTCTCAGCTGCACGGCGAAGATGATGATGAGCATGATGCCGAGCCAGAAGAGCGGCATCGCTTGACCCGCCACCGCCACCATCGTGCACAGGCTGTCCACGAAGGAGTGTCGCTTGAGCGCAGCGAGGATGCCGAGCGGCAGCGCGATGAGGAGCGCCATGGCGAGGCCCGCCGCGGTCAGGTACAGCGTGGGCGGCATGCGCTCGAGCACGAGCTTGAAGGCAGGCGTGTCCGCGTACCAGGACTTGCCGAAGTCGCCTTGAACAGCGCGGCTGGCGAACTTCCAATACTGGACATAGATCGGCTGGTCGAGTCCGAGAAGTTTTGTGTATCTCGCGTATTCTTCCTTCCCCGCGTTCTGGGGCAGCAGCAGCGTGACGGGATCACCGATGACGTGCAGGATCGCGAAGGCCAGCATGGAGATGCCCACGATGACGACCGCGAGCTGCACGACCTGGCGCAGAGCGTAGCGTTTCATGACGGCGGGGTGCCCGACCGGCGCGGGTGGCCGCGCCGGTCGGTCGCGGGCAGCCTTACTTCTTCTTGGGCGTCACGAGGAACATGCGATCGACCTCGTCCGCCGGTGCCTGGTACTCGATCCGGTTGGAGATGCCCCACACGCCGCGCAGCCCCCACTTGTACAGGTAGGCGGCGTCGTCGAAGAGCAGCTTCTGCGCCTGGACGTACACCTCGGTGCGCTTCTTCTGGTCGAGCGTGGAGCGCCCCTGGATGATGAGGTCGTCGAGGGCGGGGTTACAGTAGTAGCTGTAGTTCTCGCCGCACTTGAAGACGTCGAAGAGGATGGCGTCGGCGTCGAACAC
>JBKKCN010000707.1:0-12678 GCA_046712525.1 Candidatus Rokuibacteriota bacterium | reverse complement strand
GCGGGGCCCGGGGGGCGCGGGCGCCTCTTCAGCGACGACGTGGGCCGGCGCGGCCGCGGCAGCCGCAAACGACACGCGCTCGCCGGCCGCCGCGGGCGCGACGGGTGGTGCCGCGACCTCTGGAGCGCGCGCGGCGGGGGAGGCCGGGGCCACGCGTGCGGGGGCGGAAGCCCGCACCGGCTCGGGAGCAGGAGCGATGACCTCGCCCTCGTTTCCGAGCTTGCCGCGCAGGGCGGCGAGGGCGAGGGGACGGCCGAAGCTCTCCGTGATCGCATCCTGAAGAAAGACGCACTGGTCGTCGTCGAGAACGTTCCAGCCGTCCACCAGCGCCACCAGTTCGCCGAAGGGGCGCACGCGCCCGCTGACGACCGTGGTTTTCTGCGCGACGTCTGAAGGCTGCTGCGAGCTGATGGCCAGGTGCATCTCGCGTGCCTTCGCCTGACAGGCGACGAGCGGCGCGAAGGCGCTGTCCTCGCGGTGGATGAGCCGCGTGACACGGTCGAGGGTGGCCAGCGCCGTGTCGCGCGCGGCTTCCCACGCCACCTGGCGCACGCGCTGCTCCTCCGCGGCGATGGCCGCCTGCAGCACCCTCTCGAGGTGCGCGAGCGACGTGAGCGAGGTGGCGTCCGGGATCGGCGAGAGCGGAGCCGCCTGCTTCAGCAGCGAGCTGCGGAACTGGACGAACGCGCGTCCCGTCTCCGCGAGGGCGTCGATGAGCTCCGCCGGCGGCAAGATGGTGGCGGTCATGGCGGCGGCGGCGGCCGCCGCCCGCTGTCCCGTATCGGTGAAGCGGGAGCGGAGCGCCGAGAGCTGTTGCTGAAGCTCTTCGTGCGCCTGCTTCACCGGTGGCCGCCGCGAGGCATCGTCATGGCCAAACCCCGTTTAGTATAGCGGAGGGGGCCGCCGGAACGTGACAACCGCTTCGCCCTTCGAATACACTCCGAGGACACGCGACAGCGACGGTGGAGGGCACACGAATGGCCGAGGTCTATCACGAGGTTCTCGTCGAGCTGAAGGCGCCGGAGTGAGCGAGGAGGCGGCCCAGGAGATCTACCACCGGATCGCCGCCAACCTCGCCACCGTGATGCGCGGCCAGGCGCTGGCCATCCGCCGCCTGCTCGCCGCCTTCGCCAGTGGCGGCCACGTGCTGCTCGAGGACTACCCGGGCACCGGCAAGACCACGCTCGCCAAGGCGCTCGCGCGCTCCATCGGCGTGAGCTTCAAGCGCATCCAGTTCACCCCGGACCTGCTGCCCTCGGACATCCTGGGGGTGTCCATCTACGACCAGCGGGACCAGAGCTTCCGCTTCCCCGAGGGACCCCTCTTCACCAACGTGCTCCTCGCCGACGAGATCAACCGGGCGTCGCCGCGCACGCAGTCGGCGCTCCTGGAGGCGATGGGCGAGAGCCAGGTCACGCTCGACGGCACCACCTATCCTCTGCGCGACCTCTTCTTCGTCATCGCCACTCAGAACCCGGTAGAGTTCCGCGGCACCTACCCGCTGCCCGAAGCGCAGATGGACCGCTTCGCGCTCCAGTTCGGTCTCGGCTATGTCGAGCCCGCGGATGAGGTCGGCATTCTCTCCGCACAGGAGCGTGGGCATCCCGTCGACGCTCTCACCGCGTGCGTGGGGCTGGAGGAGGTGGTCGCGCTGCGCCGCCAGGTACGCGGCGTGCGCGTGGGCGACGAGCTGAAGCGGTACGTCGTGGACGTCGTGCGCGCGACACGCACGGCGGTGGGTGTGCAGCTCGGCGCCAGTGCCCGCGCCTCCCTCGCGCTCGTGGCGGCCGCGCAGGCCCTCGCGCTCTTCGACGGCGAGGCTTTCGTGACTCCCGAGCACGTGCAGGAGATGGCGGTGGCGGTGATTGCCCATCGCCTGGCGCTCGACCCCCAGGCACGCTTCTCCGGCCTCACCGCCGCCGCCGTGGTGGCGGATATCCTCAAGGCCGTGCCCGTGCCGGCGTAGTGAGCTACAGGCGCGCCGCCTACCGCACCTTCCGGTCCGCGTTCGCACTTCAGCACGTGCTCGCCCGCCGCCTCACACCGGCCGGGCGCCTCGTCCTCGCCGGAGTGGCGGCGGCGGCGATCATCGGCCCCAATACTCGCCTCACCGTTTCGTACCAGGCCTTCACGTTCCTCATCGCGCTGCTGGCGATCGCGACGGCGCTGAGCGGGCGCCGGCCGCCACCTCTTGCCGTGCGCCGCCGGCTGCCTCGCTTCGGCACCGTGGGCGAGCCGCTCGTGTATACGGTGATGGTGCGAAACCCCACCGACCGCGTGCAGTCGGGCCTGGTGCTGATGGAAGACCTCGAGGACCCGCGGCCGACCTTCGAGGACTTCGTCAGCCAGCGTGAGCCCGGAGAGGAGCGGCGGAACTGGTTCGACCGCGCGGTGGGCTTTCCGCGCTGGGCGTGGCTCGTGACTCGCGCACGTCGCGCCGCCATCGCGCCGCGCCCACTGCCGGCCTTGCCGCCGCGCCAGGACGTGGACGTGCGCATCGAGGTGATGCCGGTCAGCCGCGGCGCACTGCGCTTCACGGGCATGACGGTGGCGCGGCCGGACCCGCTCGGGCTCGTGCGATCCCTCGTCGACACGGTCGACTCCGCCGGCTCCATCCTGATCCTGCCTCGTCGCTACCCTGTGCCGCGCTTCGAGCTCTCCGGCGCCCGGCGTCACCAGCCGGGCGGCGTCGCGCTCGCGACGTCGGTGGGGGAGTCGGAGGAGTTCGTATCGCTGCGCGATTACCGCCCGGGTGATCCGTTGCGTCGCATCCACTGGCGCAGCTGGGCGCGTGCGGGGCGGCCCGTCGTGAAGGAGTTGCACGACGAGTTCTTCGTCCGCCATGCCCTCGTCCTCGACACCTTTCTGCCGCCGGGCGCCGATGCTCGCTTCGAGGAGGCGGTGTCGGTGGCGGCCTCCTTCGTGTGCGGTGCCTCATCGCAGGACGCGTTGCTCGACCTGATGTTCGTGGGGCCGGAGGCGTATGCGTTCACGGCGGGTCGCGGCGTGGGCCACGTCGACCGCATGCTGGAGATTCTCGCCGCCGTGCGCTCGTGTACCGACCGCGCCTTCACCACGCTCGCCGACCTCGTGCTCTCGCGCCACGCGGGCCTCAGCGGTGCCATCTGTATCTTCGTCACCTGGGACGATGCTCGCCGCTCACTCATCGACACGCTGCGAGGCCTCGGAGTGCCGACGCTCGTGCTGCTCGTCCAGGATGAGGAAAGCCCGGGGGAGCCCGATCTGGGGAACGTCCATCGCCTCTCCGTCGGAAAGATCGCGCAGGGGCTGGCACGCCTGTGATGCCGGCTGGACTGCTGGGCGCGGCGCTGCTGTTCTGGGGGTGGCAGACGGGATTCCTCGCGGTGGCGGCCGGCATGGCGCTGGCGCTGGAAGCCCGGCACGTCATGCGGTGGCGATGGGACCTGTCGCGCGGTGACTTCAACCGGGTGTCGGATCTCTGCGCGGTTCTGCTCGTCGTGATCGCCGCCTACCAGTTCCTCGGCAATGAGTCCGCGCGCGCGATCACCGGCCTCTTCGAGTGGCTGCCACTGACGGTCTTTCCTCTCGTCTTCTGCCAGGTGTACGGCGTGACGGGCACGGTCGATGGATCGATCTTCTTCTGGTCCCTGCGGCGTCGCGCCGACGCGGAGCCGTCGCGGCCCCGAACGCCGGTCGATCTCACCTATCCATACTTCGCCCTCGTCGTGCTCGCCGCCAGCGCCGCCAACGTCCGCACGGCGTCCTTCTACGTGGGCCTGTGCGCGCTCACGGCGTGGGCGCTGTGGCGCCTGCGGTCGACGCGCTACGCAACCGCGTCGTGGGCGGCGGCGGTGGTGGCGGCGGTGGCGCTCGGTTACGCGGGTCATCTCGGCCTCGCGGAGACGCAGCGCGCTCTCGAGCGGCGCGCTTCCGCGTGGTTGCTCGAGTACATCCGGCGCGACACGGACCCGTACCGCAGCTCGACCGGCATCGGCGAGCTCGGCACCGTGAAGCTGTCCGACGCCATCGTCCTTCGCGTGGACGCCGCCGGCGGCCGTCCCCCGTCGCTGCTGCGGGACGCGGCCTACGACGTCTACAACTCGCCCGTGTGGTTCGCCACGGACGCGGGCTTCACAGCGGTGCGCTCCGAGGGCGATGGCGCCTCGTGGACACTCGCGGCCGCCATGCCCCCCGAAGAGTCCATCACCATCTCGGCGTACCTGCGGCGCGGCACGGGGATGCTCGCCATGCCCGCCGCCACCGGACGACTCGACGGCCTCGTGGTGGTGGAGCTGAGCCGCAACCGGTTTGGCGCGGTCAAGGTGGACGAGGGGCTCGGGCTCGTGCGCTACGACGCGCGCTTCGGACGGGCGGGGCCGAGCGACGGGCCGCCCACGCCCGCGGATCTCGCCATCCCCGCGCGCGAGGCCGGCGCCATCGCGCGCGTGATGAGCGAGCTGAACCTGGGACATCGCACGCCCCCCGAGGTCGTGCAGGCCGTGCGAGGGCTGTTCCTGGGGCGGTTCAAGTATTCCCGATTCCTCGAAGGGTCCCGCGTCGGCGTCACCGCCCTCGAGGACTTTCTGCTGCGCACGCGCGCGGGGCACTGCGAGTACTTCGCCACGGCCACCGTGCACCTGCTGCGCGCCGCCGGCATCCCGGCGCGCTACGCGGTGGGCTACGCGGTGCACGAGTGGAGCTCGCTCGAGCGCCGTTACGTGGTCCGGGGCAGCGACGCGCACTCGTGGGCGTTGGCGTGGATCGACGGCGCCTGGCGCGAGATCGACACCACGCCGCCCGAGTGGATGGGCGACGCCAACACCTCCATCCTGCGACCGCTCAACGATTTATGGTCGTGGCTGACCTTCGGCTTCGCGCGATGGCGGTGGGGCGAGCGTGACGACCGCCTCACCACGAGCGTGGGGTGGCTGCTCGTGCCTCTTCTCGCCATCCTCGGCTGGCGGCTGTACGTCCGACGCCGCGTGAGCGCGCCGCCGAAGGCGGGCGCGCGCGTGGTGGCGCCCGCGCGCGGGGCCGACTCCGAGTTCTACCTCATCGAGCGCCGGCTCCACGACCTCACCTTCGCTCGCGCGGCGGGCGAACCCCTGTCGGCATGGCTGGCCCGCATCGACGCCGCTCACGTCCCGGGCGTCTCGGTGGCGCCGTTGGCGCCGCTGCTCGCCTTGCACTATCGCTACCGGTTCGATCCCGACGGCCTGCCGTCGTCGGACCGTCACACGCTGGCGGCGTCGGCACGCGGGTGGCTTGCGCAGCATGAGGTGAAGAACTAGACGGCGACGCTCCTCGATCGCGCGTCGCGCGCCGCGCGCGTTCGGGATCTTCGCGCGGCCCGCACAAGCGCGAGCTTGGCGGCGCGGGGCAGCTTCTTGAGGGCGAGCTCGCGCCGCGTCGCCGAGGAGCGATCGGGCCATGGTTCCGTGTGCACCACACGCACGGGGAGACGCGCGCGCGTATACTTCGACGCCGAGCCAAGGTTGTGCGCGGTGAGGCGGCGGTCCACGGCGGTGGTGATGCCCGCGTACAGCGTGCCGTCGGCGCACTCGAGGAGGTAGCAGAACCATCCCGTCGAAGCCATCGGACGCCACGCATCCTAGCATCGCCGCCCGCGATCTCCAGCGTCTGCGTGACGAGCGCTTTCGCCGCCGGCCCGCGCTGCGCGTGCGCGGCGCGCGCACCGCGCTCGCCTTCGTCAATGCGGTCGGCTTCTGCTCCACCTTCTACTGCTTCCCGGAGGGCGTGCCGTGCCTGTGGGAAGCCGTGGTCGGCCGCGCCCGTCCGCGCTGGCCTCGCCGCTCGCACCACGACGACGGCGTGGGCCTGACGTGGCGCTTGAAGGACGATTTGCCCGCGGCGCGCCAGGTGTACTACGGCAAGCTCCTACGTGGCCGGCCCATGCTCGTGGCCCTCGATCTTTTCCCGGCCTTCTACGCCCTTGCCCGCGGCCGGCAGCGCGCGCGCGACTACCGCGCCGAGTATGAGGCGGGCCGTCTCACGCACACCGCGAGGCGGCTGATGGACGCTCTCGTGCGTGAGCATCCGCAGTACACACGTGAGCTGCGCGGCAATACGTACCTGCTCGAGCCCGGGCGCACGCGCGAGTTCGAGCGCGCGATGGCCGAGCTGCAGCAGGGCTTATGGATCGTGAAGTCCGAGGAGCGTTACGAGCCGACGTTCTCCTACCGCTGGGATCTTCTCGAGGCGTGGCTGCCGGAGGCGGCCGCCGAAGGCCGGCGTATGCCACGCGCAGCCGCGCTCGACGCCGTGGTCTCCCGCTACGCGAAGGCCGCCGTCTTCACCCGCCTTCCCCTCCTGCGTCGCCTCTTCGGCGTGCCCGCCACGGAAGCGGCCACAAGCGTGACCCGCCTGATAGCACGCGGCGCCCTCGTGGAGCGCGACGTCGCAGGGCTGGCCGGACGGTGGCTGGTAGCGCGGTGAAAAGCCCGGTGGGCGGGCCGCCTGTTGGAAGAATGGGGGGCCTAGAACGGCCCCCCCATTTCCCCCCGCGCGATATCCGCGCGCGATACTCCCGTTACCGCATGCTGCCCCACAGCCGGGGGCCTGCCTCCGCCACTTCGGTGAGCGAGTAGGTGCGGCCGGCGCGGGGCTGGGTGGGGAGCCATTGCGCGAGGTGCTCGACCGAGCAGTAGAAGTTGACGAGCGGTCAGGTGTATTCGCGGAGCGAGCGGCTGTGGTCGGTGTCCGCCGCCCAGATGATGACGGCCGGCGACGGGTTCACGAGGCGTCCGCCTGCGATCGTGATGGCGATGGGTGCCATGCACGCGTGACAGCGTGATGTCACGAGCGCGTCGTCGCCCAGCGCGGCCGGGATACCGATGGCGTCGACCGCGCAACAGGCGAACACAACGGGCCCCGCGTTCACGCTCAGCCGGTGCGCCGTCGGTAGCCGCGACAGCCCGCGCGCCACCGTCACGCCGTCAGCGTCCATGGCCAGGACTCCCTTCTGCTGAAGCGCGGCGAGGATTCCCGTGACGGCTTCGGCCGGCGCGGCGAGGCGCGAAAGCAGGTCCGGGATGCCTGCCGGCGACCCGGTGAGGAGCGCATTGAAGCACGCACGAGCCACTCTTGTTTCTTCCGGCGTATAGGCGCTCGCGCGTGCGCTGAGGTCGTCGAGAAAGCCAGCCATGGCGCCGATTATACGATTTACATTCGGGCCCTCGCTGGCACGGCGTTCGCTCGTCAGTTGCTCCTATGAAGAACAAGCCCAACGCTAAACGTCCGACCAAACGCGCCGAGAATCCCCAGCAGATCGCGGAAGCCTCCGCCCGTCGCGGCGTGCCGGAAGAAGACCTCCAAGGCCCCGTCGCCGCGGAGACGGCCGTCGTTCGCACTGACGTCGAGCGCCAGGTGGAGGAGGGAACGCGGCGCTACAGCTCCACCAGTCCCACGCTCTCCGGTGGCGATCTCGATGCCGACTGGCAGCGAGCAGATCACATCGGCGAGGAGGCGGTGGGTGGCAGCGTGGCGACACCGGACCAGTCGGTGGTCGACGAGCTCGGCGAGGCGCTCGGCGTGCCGCGCGATCCCGACGAGGAAGTGCGGACGTCGCAGGAGATCCTCGAGGCCCGCGATCGCAACCGCTGGGAACTGGAGCCGTGAGCAGGCACGCCACCCTGCAGTCGCCCGTCACGACGATGCGCGAGGCCGAGCGCTGGGGCTCGGCGATGAGCGGTGGCGCGCTCCTGCTGTTCGGGCTGAAGCGGCGCTCGCTCGGCGGCGCCCTGCTCTCGGTCGTGGGCGGAGGTCTCGTGTACCGGGCGGCGCTCGGCCGCGGTCCCTCGCTCACGCGCGTCGCGGGCCCCCGTGTGGACCACTGCGTCACGATCAATCGGCCCGTGGACGAGGTCTACCGGTTCTGGCGCAACTTCGAGAATCTGCCGCGATTCATGCACCACCTTCTGGCCGTCACCGTGTACGACGAGCGGTGCTCGCACTGGGTCGCGCGCGCGCCCGCGGGGCGGACGGTCGAGTGGGACGCCGAGATCGTGGACGAGGCGGTCAACGAGCGTATCGGATGGCGAGCGGTGGACAACGCCGACGTGGAGCACGCGGGCACGGTGACCTTTTCGCCCGCTCCGGGCGACCGGGGCACCGAGGTGCGGGTGATGCTGCACTACGCGCCGCCCGCGGGCCGGCTGGGTACCGCGCTCGCAAAGGTCTTCGGTGAGGCGCCCGCGCAGCAGGTCGAACGCGATCTGCGCACCTTCAAGCAGGTGATGGAGGCGGGGGAAACGCCGAGCGTGGCGCGGCAGCCGCACGGCGCGCAGGGGAGCGGTCGATGAGAGCCGTGTGCTGGTACGGCACGGGCGACGTGCGGGTGGAGAGCGTCCCCGATCCGTCCATCATCAATCCGCGTGATGCCATCGTGAAGGTGACGTCCACGGCGATCTGCGGCTCCGACCTGCATCTGTACGGCGGCTTCATCCCGATGATGAAGGCGGGTGACATCCTGGGTCACGAGTTCATGGGCGAGGTGGTCGAGGTGGGACCCGAATGCCACACGTTGCGCGTGGGCGATCGCGTGGTGGTGCCCTTCGCCATCGCGTGTGGACGCTGCTTCTTCTGCACGCGGGATCTGTGGTCGCTCTGCGACAACTCCAATCCGAACGCGGCCATGCTCGAGAAGGTGTACGGCTTCTCCGGCGCCGGCCTCTTTGGCTACTCCCATCTGTACGGCGGCTACGCGGGCGGTCAGGCCGAGTACGTGCGCGTCCCCTTCGCCGACGTGGGGCCGATGAAGGTGCCCGAGAACGTCACCGACGACCAGGCGCTCTTCCTGTCCGACGTCCTCCCCACCGGTTACATGGCGGCGGAGGTCTGCCGCATCCAACCCGGCGACGTGGTGGCGGTGTGGGGCTGCGGGCCCGTGGGGCAGTTCGCGGTGAAGAGCGCCTTTCTCCTCGGCGCCGAGCGCGTCATCGCCATCGACCGCTTCCCCGAGCGACTGGCGCTTGCCGCGAAGTATGGCGGGGCCGAAGTCCTCAACTACGAAGAGGCCGACATCTTCGAGGAGCTGAAGGAGCGCACGGGCGGCCGCGGCCCCGACGCCTGCATCGACGCCGTCGGCACGGAGGCGCACGGGACATCCGTGGACGCGCTGTACGACCGCGCCAAGCAGGCCATGATGCTGGAGACGGACCGGCCGCACGTCCTGCGCCAGGCGATCACCGCGTGCCGCAAGGGCGGCACCGTGTCCATTCCCGGCGTGTACGGCGGCGTTCTCGACAAGGTCCCCTTCGGCGCGGCCTTCGCCAAAGGTTTGACGCTGAAGATGGGCCAGACTCACGTGCACCGCTACATGCGGCCGCTGCTCGCTCGCATTCTGCAGAACGCGATCGATCCCACGGCCATCATCTCCCACCGGATGCGACTGGACGAAGCGCCCGCCGCATACCGGATGTGGAGAGACAAGCAGGACGGTTGCACCAAGATCGTCCTGCAACCTTGAGGAGGCGTCATTGAAGACTGCTCTGTCGCTCATCGGCACTACCGGCATCGGCGCCGGACTCATGTATCTCCTGGATCCCGACAAGGGTCAGCGCAGGCGAACCCAGCTGAGCGACTCGATGTCGACCGCCGCGGAGGCCCTGCAGGCCACGTCACGCGATGTGGCCGAGCGCGGCCTCGCCCTTGCTGGTGAGATCCGCGAAGGCGACGTCGTGGGGCGGGCCCGCGCGCTCGCGGACACCCTGCGGGAAACGGACGTCAAGGGCCGGGCTCGCGCCCTCGCGGACACCCTGCGCGAAACCGACGTCAGGGGGCGTGCGCGCACCCTCGGCAACCTTGCCCCGGTGCGGCGGCTCGGCGCCGAGCTGAGCGAAGTCGTCCGCGATCCGCGCTCCTTCAAGCCCCGGCTGAAAGACGGCCGGCTCACGCTGCGCAAGCGCTCCGGCATGTCCGAGTTCCTCGGCAGCTACGGCTGGGCGCTCGTGGGCGTGCTGGCGGGCGTGGCGGTGGTGGCGTGGACCTCGCGGCGCGGCGCCGGCCGCATCGAGAGCAGGCACGCCATCGACATCGACGCGCCAGTGGAGCGGGTCTTCGAGTTCTGGTCCCGCTTCGAGAACCTGCCGCAGATCATGTCCCACGTGCGCGAGGTCCGCTCGCTCGGTAACGGACGCACGCACTGGGTGGTGAGTGGCCCCGCAGGGACGTCGATCGAGTGGGACGCGGTGACGACCCGCTTCGAGGCCAACCGGATGCTCGCCTGGCGCACCGTGGAGGGGACGCTCGTGGAGCACGCGGGCTCCGTCCGCTTCAGCCGCCACGGCGACCGCACGCGGCTCCACGTCACCATGTCCTACCGCCCGCTGGGAGGCATGCTCGGCCACGGCGTGGCGTCGCTCTTCGGCGCGGATCCCAAGAGCGTCATGGTCGAGGATCTCGCGCGCTTCAAGGCGTTGATGGAAAAGCAGCGGCCGGAGGCGGTGGGCGAGGCGCGGCCGCGGCGGTGATCGACGTCATCCGCGTCGCCGCCGTCGGCGATCTGCACTGCGCGAAGACGACCGCGCCCGACACCTTGAAGCGGCTGTTCACCCAGGTGTCGGAGAGCGCGGACGTCCTCGTGCTGTGCGGAGATCTCACCGACTACGGTTTGGCCGAGGAGGCTCGCCTCCTCGCGCGTGAGCTGGCGGCGGCGCGGGTGCCCATCATCGCGGTCTTCGGCAATCACGATTACGAGTCGGAGAACGCCGACGAGGTCCACACGATTCTTACCGATGCCGGCGTGACCATCCTCGACGGCGACGGCGTGGAAGTGAAGGGCATCGGCTTCGCCGGCTGCAAGGGGTTCGCGGGCGGCTTCGGCGAGCGCGCGCTGCAGGCGTGGGGCGAGCCCACCATCAAGGCCTTCGTGCGCACCGCCGTGGACGAGGCACTGAAGCTGGAGCGGGCGCTCGCGAGGTTGCGCACGCCCCGGCGCGTGGCCGTGCTGCACTACGCGCCCATCGCGGCCACGGTGGCGGGCGAGTTTCCGGAGATCGCGGCCTTTCTGGGCTCCAGCCGGCTCGAGGAGCCCATCAACCGGTATAACGTGTCGGCTGTCGTGCATGGGCACGCGCACCGCGGACAGCCGGAAGGGGTGACGAGCACAGGCGTGCCCGTCTATAACGTCGCCCTGCCGCTCCTGCGGCGGTGCTACCCGGATCGGCCGCCCTTCAGGGTTATCGAGATCCCGGTGGAGCGGGCGCCGCAGCCCGAGAACGGCGGCGGCAACGGAGCGGCCGCGCATGCCGTGGCCAGCGGCCCGTCCATTGCAAGGATTGCCTGACATGGACACTCAGCTCGATCCCGTCGCCCGCGCCTTCTACCAGCGCTCCATGTGGATGCTGAACGAAGCGGAGCTGCCCTTCCTCGTGGGCGGCGCGTATGCCTTCGAGCGGTACACAGGCATCGCGCGGCACACGAAGGACTTCGACATCTTCGTGCACCCACGGGATTTCGACCGCGTGCTCGACACGCTGGCGTCCGCGGGGTGCGAAACGAACGTTCCTTTCCCGCACTGGCTGGGCAAGGCCCATCACGGGGAAGAGTTTGTCGACGTCATCTTCAGCTCGGGCAATGGGGTGGCGGCCGTGGATGACGGCTGGTTCGAGCACGCCGTCGACGCCGAGGTTCTCGACATGCCCGTCCGCCTCATCCCCGCCGAGGAGATGATCTGGTCGAAGGGGTTCATCATGGAGCGCGAGCGGTACGACGGCGCCGACGTCGCGCACATCATCCGCGCCTCCGCGGACACCCTGAACTGGGACAGGCTGCTGACCCGGTTCGACGAGTACTGGCGGGTGCTCTTCGCCCACCTCACGATGTTCGGCTTCATCTACCCGTGCGAGCGCCACCGCATTCCTCCCTCCGTGATGCGCGAGCTGATGGGGCGGCTCGATCGTGAGCTGGCGGTCTCTGGTCCCGAGCGGCTCTGCCAGGGCACGCTCATCTCGCGTGCCCAGTACCTCGTCGACGTCGACCGGTGGGGCTACGAAGATCCGCGCCTGGCGCCACGAGGGAACATGACCGAGCGCGAGCGCGAGATCTGGACCGCCGGTATCGCCGACGACGGGCCGCCGGAGGCGATCGCGACGGCGGCGGCCGAGGACCAGGCCGCCTGAAGAGCGGTACACTCGCCGCGGGAGGTCCACCCATGGCGAACATCGAGAAGTATTCCGCGCCCGGCGTGTTCGAGCCGGCCACCTACAGCCAATCGGTGAAGGTCACCGGCGCGCAGACGATCCTGTTTCTCGCCGGGCAAGTCGCCTACGACAAGGACGGCGCCGTGCTGCACCGCGGTGACTTCAAGGGTCAGGCGCGCGAGGTGTTCCGGTGCAGCAAGGCCCTCGTGGAGGCGGGCGGGGGGCGCATGGATTCCATCGTGAAGGTGACCACGTACCTGACCGACGTCCGCTACCGGCCGGACCTCGTGCCCATCCGCGAAGAGTTCTTCGGCAAGAAGGGCCCCGCCTCCACTCTCATTCAGGTGGCCGCGCTCGCCCACCCTGACTACCTGATCGAGGTCGAGGCGATCGCGGTGGTGTGAAAAGGGGGGTGAGGTCAACCCGCCCCGCGGGCTCGTTCAACGGCGCCCACAGCTCGCCCATCGCCCGCACGCGCGCGGGCACGTTGTCGATGCGGAAGTCCTCGATGGCGAGCCCGCGCGCAATCTCGGCC
>JBKKCN010000706.1:0-4728 GCA_046712525.1 Candidatus Rokuibacteriota bacterium | reverse complement strand
GCGGGGGGGGTTGGGGGGCCGTTGGTGCCCCCCCGTCCGATGAAGAATCTTACCCGAGCCTCATGGAGCGCTGGCGGGCGATGCGCTCTTCCATCGGTGGGTGCGTCGAGAAGAGCTTCATCAGCGTCGATCCGGTGAGCGGATTGACGATGAACAGGTGCGCGGTGGCCGGGTTGGCGTGCATCGGCACCTGGTGGGCGGCCATCTCCATCTTCTCGAGCGCCTTGGCGAGGCCCCACGTCCGTCCCGCGTAGCGAGCGCCGGTGGCGTCCGCCTGGAACTCGCGCGAGCGCGACACGGCCATCTGCACCAGCATGGCCGCGATGGGCGCCAGCACCGCGAGGACGATCATCGCGATGGGATTGCCGCCCTCCTCCTCGTCGCGGTGGCGGCCGCCTCCGAACATCGCGCCCCACTGCGCCATGTGCGCCAGGTACGTGATGGCGCCGGCGAGGGTGGCCGCGATGGTAGAGATGAGCACGTCACGGTTGGCGACGTGCGCGAGCTCGTGGGCGAGGACGCCTTCCAGCTCGTCGTCGTCGAGGATGCGCAGGATGCCTTCGGTGACGGCGATCACCGCGTGCTCGGGATTGCGGCCGGTGGCGAAGGCGTTCGGCGTCTCGGTGGGGATGATGTAGACGCGCGGCATCGGGATCCCCGCGCGCGTGGCGAGGCGCCGCACCATGCCGTACAGGGCGGGCGCCTGCCGCTCGTCCACCGGCTGCGCGCGATACATGGCGAGCACGATCTTGTCCGAGAACCAATAGCTGGCGAAGTTCATGACGAGGGCGAGGATGAAGGCCATCATCATGCCCTGGCGGCCGCCGATGGCGCCGCCGAGGACCACCAGCATGACCGTGAGCACGGCGAGCAGCAGGGCCGTCTTGAACATGTTCGACATCAGGGCTCTCCTTCCCGACCAGGCCAGACAGCTTTTGCGAAACAAAGGGTAGCAGAGGGCCCAAGGGGGGTCAAACGCGTTGACTTGCCACATCGGCGTCGATATACTGATCCGGTTCCGAGAAGAAATCTTTAACGACAAACACTTACGCAGGTTTTTGAGCCATGATGATCCGCGTGTCCGAGCTTCAGGAGGCAGGGCTGACGATCGACGATGCCGCGGCGCTGGCCGGGGCCTTCGGCGATCCCTCGTGGCATCTCGAGCGCGTGCACCTCGAGGTAAAGCCGGACGGCGTCGATGTGGTGGTGCAGGGGCAGCTGTCGGCAACCGTCCCGCAGATGTGCGGCCGCTGTCTGGAAACGCTCCCCGCCCGCGTGAACGCCACCGTCGACGTGCGTCTGCTGCCGCGCCCGGCGACGGCGGATCCCGTCGAGCTGGCCGCCGACGATCTCGACGTGGATTTTTACGCCAACGGTGAGGTCGACGTCGCGCGCGTGGTGGAGACGGAGACCACGCTCGCGCTGCCGATGAAGCCGTTGTGTCGCGATGATTGCCGGGGACTCTGCCCCGTGTGTGGCGGCAATCGCAACGTGGTCGAATGCGCGTGCGCGCAGCGGGCGCCGGATCCGCGCCTGGCCGTACTCAAGGATCTCAAACTCACCTAAGGGGACTCTTCCAATGCCGCTGCCGAAACGACGTCATTCCGTCACCCGCGGGCGCAAGCGCCGCACGCACTACAAGCTCGCGGCGCCCACACGCGCGGTGTGCCCGCAGTGCCGCGAGACCAAGCAGCCCCATCGCGTGTGCGGCAAGTGCGGCTACTACAAGGGCCGCGAGATCGTGTCCACCGAGGGGGCGTAGCTTCAACCCTCACTCCAGATGAAGATCGCTGTCGACGCCATGGGGGGCGACCATGGCCCCGCCGTGGTGGTCGAGGGCGCGGTGGACGCCGTGCGCGAGCTCGGCGCCTCCGTCATCCTCGTCGGCGATACCGCCGCCATCGAGCACGAGATCGCGCGCCTGCACGTCCGGCACCTGGACATCGAGGTGCGCCACGCCTCCCAGGTGGTCGGCATGGCGGAGACGCCCTCGGTCGCGCTGCGGCGCAAGCGCGACTCCTCGTTGCGCGTGGCGGCCGAGCTCGTGCGCGACGGCAAGGCGTCTGCGTTCATCTCCGCCGGCAACACGGGGGCCGCGATGGCGATCTCCATGTTCGTCATCGGCGTCCTGCGCGGCATCGACCGCCCCGCCATCGCCGCCGTGCTGCCGAGCCTCAAGCGCTACACGGTCCTGCTCGACGTGGGGGCGAACGTGGCCCCCAAGCCGTGGCACCTCTTCCAGTACGCCCTCATGGGCCACGTGTACGCGCGCGACATCCTCGGCGTGGAGCGGCCGCGCGTGGGTCTGCTCTCCGTGGGTGAGGAGGAGGGCAAGGGGAACGACCTCACCCGCGAAGCCTTCGAGCAGCTCAAGGAGTCGTCGCTCAACTTCGCGGGCAACGTGGAGGGGCGCGACATCTACAACGGCAGCTGCGACGTCGTGGTCACGGACGGCTTCACCGGCAACGTGGCCCTCAAGATCTCGGAGAGCCTCGCCGAGATGATCGGGGCCATGATGAAGGAGGAGCTCACGCGCGACGTCCGCTCCCGGCTGGGGGCGGCCCTCTCCATGCCCGCCTTCGCGCGCTTCAAGAAGCGGGTGGACTACACGGAGATGGGCGGCGCGCCCCTGCTCGGCATCGACGGCGGCGCCATCATCTGTCACGGCGCCTCGCCCGCGAAGGCCATCAAGAATGCGGTGCGGGTGGCGGCCGAGTGGGGCAAATCGGGGCTGAACGAGCACATCAGGGCGGCGCTCGACGCCGAGGTCGCGCGCGGCGGCCGCGAGGGGGGGCGCGAATGACGCGGGCGAGAATCACCAGCGTGGGCGCGTACGCGCCCAAGCGCATCCTCACCAATGCCGATCTCGAGAAGATGGTCGACACCAGCAGCGAGTGGATCGTCCAGCGCAGCGGCATCCGCGAGCGGCACATCGCCGACGACAACGAGGCCACCTCCGACATGGCGGTGAAGGCGTCGCTGCAGGCGCTGGAGCGCGCCAACCTCACCCCCGACGACATCGACTTCATCGTGGTGGGGACGACCACCGCCGACATGCAGTTCCCGTCCACCGCCAACTTCGTGCAGCAGAAGCTCGGCTGCCGGCGCATCGGCTCCGTGGACGTGTGGGCCGCCTGCACGGCGTCGATCTACAGCCTCTCCGTGGCCTGCCAGTACGTGCAGACGGGCAAGTACCGCCGCGTGCTATGTATCGGCGCCGAGATGCTCTCGCGTGTGACGGACTTCACCGACCGCAGCACGTGCGTCCTCCTCGCGGACGCCGCGGGCGCCGTCGTGCTGGAGCCGAGCGCGGACGACTCGGGCATCATCGACACTGACCTCTACTCCGACGGCCGCTTCTGGGAGCTGCTCTACATGGAGGGCGGCGGCACCAAGACGCCCGCCTCCCACGACACCATCGACCGGAAGTTGCACTACGCGAAGATGAAGGGGAGCGAGCTCTTCAAGATCGCGGTGCGCATGTTCGTCGAGTGCGGGGAGATCATCCTCGCCCGCCACGGCCTCAAGGTGTCCGACATCGACCTCTTCATCCCGCACCAGGCCAACCTGCGCATCATCGAGGCGGCGTGCAAGCGCCTCGGCATGCCGATGAACAAGGTGTTTCTCAACGTCGAGCGCTACGGCAACACGGGCGCGGCGTCGGTGTATGTAGCCATGGAGGAGGCGGTCGCCACCGGCCGTCTCAAACGCGGCGACCTCGTGCTCATGGCGGCCTTCGGCGGCGGCGTCACGTGGGGCGCCGCCCTCATGCGGTATTAGATGATCGCCTTCCTGTTCCCCGGGCAGGGCTCGCAGGCCATCGGCATGGGGCGGGCGTTCCACGCCACCTCCGCCGCGGCCAAGGAGGTGTTCGCGGAGGCCAACGAGGCGCTCGGCTTCGACCTCTCGCGCGTGATGTTCGACGGGCCCGAGTCCGACCTTGCGCTCACCGCCAACACGCAGCCCGCGGTGCTCACCGCCAGCGTTGCCGCCGCCGCTGCCTGCGCGGAACGCGGCCTGCGTCCGGCGATCGCGGCCGGACACAGCCTCGGCGAGTACTCGGCACTGGTGGTGGCGGGCGCGCTGCGCCTCGCCGATGCCGTGCGCCTCGTGCGCAAGCGTGGCGAGTTCATGCAGGCGGCGGTGCCGGTGGGCACGGGCGCGATGGCGGCCATCATGGGACTCGAGCTGGCGGTGGTGGAGCAGATGTGCGCCGAGGCCGCGCGCGGCGAGGTGGTCGAGATCGCCAACATCAACTCGCAGCAACAGATCGTGATCGCCGGCCACCGTAGCGCGGTGGAGCGGGCGGTGGAGCTGGCCGCCGCGCGCGGCGGACGCAAGAGCGTGCTGCTGCCGGTGAGCGCGCCCTTTCACTGCTCGCTCATGGCGCCCGCCGCCGAGCGGCTGGCGCGCGAGCTGGCGTCGATCGCCGTCGCCGATCCCGTCGTGCCCGTGGTGCGCAACGTGGATGCGGGCGTGACGCGCACGGCGGCGGAGGTGACGCCCTTCCTGCTGCGCCAGGTGGCGAGTCCCGTGCGCTGGACCGACTTCATGCGGCGCCTCGCTTCCGAAGGCGCCACCGCTTTCGTGGAGGTGGGGCCGGGCCGCGTCCTCACCGCGCTCGTCAAGCGCGTCGTCGAGGGCGCGCGCGGCGTGTCGGTCGAGGATCCCGACGGGCTCGAGCGCGCGCTCGCGACAGGCGTCGCCAAGTGAGCGAGGCACCGCTCG
>JBKKCN010000705.1:0-2700 GCA_046712525.1 Candidatus Rokuibacteriota bacterium | reverse complement strand
ACAGCCTCCTTGGGGGGTTGGGTGCGGCGGCCTACGTTTAGACGACCTGCCGACCAACGGCAAACCCGGCGTGCCGGTTCCCGCTCAGTCCTTGACCGCTCCCGCGATGACGCCCTGCACCAGGTATCGCTGGAGCGCGAGCGCCAGCAGAACCATCGGCAGGCTCGCCAGCATGGAGGCGGCCGCGATGTCCGCCCACGGGACCTCGAAGACGCCGGGGAAGAGCGCGAGGGCGACCGGCGCCGTGCGACTGGCCTCGGTGGCGGTGAACGTATACGCGAAGAGAAACTCGTTCCAGCTGAAGAGGAACGCGAGCAGGCCCGCGGAGGCCATTCCGGGCGCGATGAGAGGCGCGATCACCCACCGGAAGGCCGCGCGCGTGTCGGCACCGTCGATGGCGGCGGCTTCCTCCAGCGCGCGAGGGATCTCGCGGATGAAGCCGACGAGCAGCCAGATCGTCAACGGCAGGGTGAAGGAGGTGTGGGCGAGCACGAGCGCCGTCCAGGTATCGCGCAGGCCGAGGCCGCGGATGAGCAGGTAGAGCGGGCTCACGGTCGCGATCTGCGGCAGCGCGGTGCCGGCCACGATGCCGAGCAGCAGCGCGCGCCGGCCGCGCACGGGCAGGCGCGCCAGCGCGTAGGCGGCGGGCAGCCCCAGCAGCAGGGCGAGTGCGGTGGTGAGGGCGGCGATGCCGGCGCTGTTGGCGAGCGCGCGCGGCAGCGGGCTCTGCTGCAGCACCACGCGATAGTGTTCGGCGGTAAAGAAGGTCGGCAGCAACGGCGGCAGACGGAGCAGCTCGGCCTCGGGCTTGAGAGAGGTGAGGAGCTGCCAGAAGAAGGGGCCGGCATAGAGAGCCAGCGCCACCAGCACGACGCCGTCACGCAGCAGCCGCGTCATGGCGCCTCCAGGCGCAGCCGCCTCAGGTAGAGCCACGTCAGAGCCATGACGGCCGCGAACACGATCACTCCAATGGCGGAGCCGAAGCCGAACTGCAGCATCTGGAAGAGGCCGCGGTACGCGTAGAGCGTCAGCGTCTCCGTCGTGTTCGCGGGCCCGCCCCCGGTGAGGATGAACATCAGATCGAAGGCGCGCACGGCATCGAGCGTGCGGAAGAGCACGGCGATGGCGAGCACGTGGCCCAGCAGCGGCAACGTGAGCCGGGTGAACGTGGCCACCCGTCCCGCTCCGTCCACCTGTGCCGCTTCGTACAGCTCGGGCGGGATGCCGAGCAGGCGCGCGTAGGCGAGCAGGGCCACGAACGGCATCGTGCGCCACGCATCGGCGAGGATCACTGCCGGTAGCGCCAGGCGCGGGTCGCCGAGCCAGTTCAACGCGGCGCCGCCCAGCAGGTAGTTCACGAGCCCGGCCGTGGGGTGGTAGAGCCACTCGAACATCTTTGCGGTCACCACGGCGGGCATCGCCCACGGCAGCAGCAGCAGCGAGAGCGCGACGCGCCTGCCGCGCCGCAGCCCCGCGATGGCGACGGCCGCCGCCACGCCGCCGATGGCCTCCAGGGCCACCGAGCCCGCCGCGAAGAGCGCGGTCGTCGCCGCCGCCTCCAGGAACCGCGAATCGCCGGCGAGGAAGACGTAGTGCGTGAGTCCCGTGAAGCGCGCGATGCCGAAGATGGGAACGCGCTCCTGCAGCGACAGCCACAGCACGTAGAGCGCGGGAAAGACGGTGAGCGCGGCGAGCACGGTGAGCGCGGGCGCCAGCAGCAGCCAGCCGCGCCGCCGGGCGTGTCGCTCTCGTGCGGTCACCGGCGGGAGGCCAGGAAATACTCGAGGCGGCGTCGCGCGTCCGCGAGCGCGGGGCCGGGCGCGCGCAGCCCCACGAGCACCTTGGAGAACTCGGGCTGCAACGTGGTGGACAGGAGCAGGTAATTCGGCGTCACGGGCCGCGGTCGCCCCGCGAGCATGAGCGCGTGGATGCGCGGCAGCGCGGGATGGCGTCGCACGAGCTCGGCGTCGTGATAGAGCGCCGTGCGCGCCGGGTAGAGCGTGCCCGCGATGATCGCGCGCTGCGCGCGCTCGGCCGTCAGGAAGCGGGCGAGCGCGACGGCCTCCTCCGGGTGGCGGCTTGCGCGCGCGACGCCGAGGTGCGAGCCCCCTGTGGCGCCGAGGCCGCGCGTGTCGCGCGTGCGGCCGGGCAGGGGGGCGATGCCGACACGGCCGCGCACGGGGGAGTGGGCGGCTTCGAGGAGATCGAGGACGTACGGCCAGTTGCGCAGGAAGATGGCATGGCCGTCCCCGAAGGCGCGACGGCTCATCTCCTCGTCGGCCGCCGTCGTCCAGCGCGGGCTCACGCCGGAATCGATGAGGCTGCGAAGGAATGCGAGCGCGTCCGCCGCCTTCGCAGCATCCGGCAGCAGGTGGCCGTCTCCATCGAGCAGATCGGTGCCGTGGCTCCAGAATGCTTCGAGGACGTTGCACACGAGCCCCTCGTACTGCTTGCCCTGCCAGAGGTAGCCGTCGAGGCGCACGTCGCCCTCGCCCTCGCGAACCCGCCGCACGTGGGCCACGAGCTCGTCCCACGTGGCGGGCGGCTCCAGCCCGTACTTGGCGAGCAGATCGGCGCGGTAATAGAGGAAGCCCACGTTCATGTTCCAGGGCAATGCCCACACGCGCCCGGCGTAGGAGCCGGCATGGACTGCGGAGGGGAAGAACGCGCCCAGCTCGTCCGAGCTCACGCGCGCGGTGA
>JBKKCN010000704.1:0-5818 GCA_046712525.1 Candidatus Rokuibacteriota bacterium | reverse complement strand
CAGTGGCGCACGTCCTCGAGCTGGTGGCCGGCGCCGCGGTCCATGCAGAAGTTGAAGAAGACGAAGTCCTGCCAGGTGTCGATCGGGTAGTAAAAGATGTTCACGCGCTTGTCGGCGGTGATGCGCGCGGTGCCGATGTCGGCGCCGGCGTCGATGCGCATCGTGAAGGTCTGGTCGTGGCGCTCGACGTGCCCGTCGACGTCGACGCCGAGGTCCGCGAGCAGGCCGTACATGACCGCCGCGTGCCGCAGCTCGTCCTTCACGATCTGCGCGACGACGTGCTTTTCCTCCACCGTGGGTGCCTTGGTGATCCACGGCACGTAGCCGTAGCCGCCCGCGAGCTCGGAGTCCGCCTGCATGGTGAGGAGGTGCACGAGGTTGTCACGGTACTCCGGGGTCATCTCGTCCGGAGATTCCAGCCGTACCCCTTGCGCGATCTTTGCCGCCATCTCCGCCTGTAGGCTCATCGCTCGCCTCCTGGTCCCAGCATACTCACGCGGGAAGATGTTCTCATTGTTTCTCGACCACCCTGACCGCCTTGCCTTCCGATCGCGGCAGCGTGCGCGGCGGGACGAGGGTGAGCTCGACGCTGAGCCCGATCGCCTTCTGCAGCCGCTCCGCGACCCGCGCGCGCAGGGCCACGAGGGTGGGATGCGCGGCGTTGAATCCCCCGCAGCCCTCGATGACGACGGCGGAGGGCTCTACCTGCACTTCGAGGCGGGCGAGCGTCTGCCGGCGGTCGATGATGAGCTGGTAGTGGGGCACCAGCTCGACCACCGAGAGCAACGTGCCCTCCACCTCCGAGGGGTAGAGGTTGACGCCCTTGATGATGAGCATATCGTCCGAGCGACCCTTCACGCGCGCCATACGCGCGCTGGTGCGGCCGCACGCGCAGGGCGCGGTGGTGAGCGTGGTGATGTCGCCCGTGCGATAGCGGATGACCGGCATCGCACGTTTCGTGAGCGAGGTGAGCACGAGCTCGCCTTCGGATCCGGCTGGCAACAGCCGCCCCGTGTCGGCGTCGATCACCTCCGGCAGGAAGTGGTCGTCGGCCACGTGCAGACCGTCGCGCGCCTCGCACTCGCCCGCCACGCCGGGCCCGATGATCTCCGACAGGCCGTAGATGTCGTAGGCGGGGCAGCCGAAGGCGCGCTCCAGCGCCACGCGCAGCCCTTCCGTCCACGGCTCGGCGCCGTACATGCCGTAGCGCAGGCCCAGCGCGCGCGGATCTCCCCCCTGCTCGCTCAGGCTTTCCGCAATGTGCAGGGCGAAGGACGGTGTGGCGCAGAGGCCGGTGGGCCGAAAATCCTGGAGCAGCAGGTGGTGGCGCGCTGTGTTTCCCGCGGAAACGGGCACCACCGTCATGCCGATGCGCTCCGCGCCGTCGTGGAACCCGAGGCCGCCCGTGAAGAGGCCGTAGCCGAAGGCGACATGCAGCATCTGGCCACGGCGGGCGCCCGCCGCCGTCATCGCGCGCGCCATCACCTCGCGCCAGACGTCGAGGTCTTCCGCGGTGTACCCCACCACGGTGGGCTTGCCCTTGGTGCCCGAAGAGGCGTGCACGCGCGCGACCTCTTCCCGGGGAACGGCGAGGAGCCCGAACGGGTAGTGCTCCCTCAGATCGCGCTTGCGTGTGAAGGGCAGCGCCGCGAGGTCGTCGAGCGCCTCGAGCCGGGCGCCGGCGAGCCGCTCGCGATAGAAGGGCACGCGCTCGGTCACCCACGCGACCGTGGCGCGCAGCCGCTCCCGCTGAAGGGTGGCGCGCGCCGGCGCCGGCATCGACTCCGCCGCCGGATTCCACATCACGAGCGACGGGGTGGCGGCGCGGGAAACTGCTGGTCCACGACGCGGTGCTGGCGCAGGCCCAGCGCCTCGCGCTGGATCAGGAGGATCAGCCGCGCTTGCTCCGCCTGCCCGCAGGCGACGTCGTACTCCTGGCCGAGACGGTCGCGGGATACCGTATCGCCGGCGCCGTCGAGCGCGCGCGCGAGCGCCGCCGCCCGCTGAAGGGCCGCCTCCAGCCGCTCGCCCGCGCGGCCGAGGGCGGCGGCTTTCTCGCCCGCGATCTCTTTCTGGAGACGCTCGAAGCCCTCCTGCGCGCGCGTCATTCGACCACGACCGATTTCACGAGCCACTGCTGGCGCTCGAGAAAGCGCGCCACGGTGTCCAGCGTGCGAGGATCGGCGCCGGCGTCGAGGCTGATGCGGTCGGGCAGGATGTGCCGGACCTCCGGGTACGTGATGAGCACCTTGCGCAGCGTACGCACGCGAGGGTCGGAGGCGAGCAGCCCCTTGCCCTCGGCGTACGGGCTCTGGAAGAGTACGCGGATGCCCCGGGTGCCGCTCATGGGCGCGGGCGGTGGGCCGCCTCCGCGTAGACGTCCAGCGTGCGATCGATCTGCAGGCGTACGTCGAACTCCTGCTCCGCCACCGCGCGCGCGCGCCGGCCCATCCCCGTCCGCCGCTCCGTGTCCACGAGCAGCACGGTGGCCGCGTCCGCGAGGTCGCCGGGATCGCTCTTCGTGAGGAGGCCGGTGTCACCGTCGCGCACGACCTCGTCGCAGCCCGGGCCCGTCACGGCGACCGCCGGCAATCCGCACGCGGCCGCTTCGGCAAGCACGAGCCCCTGCGTTTCCGTCTCCGAGGCGAACAGGAAGACGTCCGCCGCCTGGTAGAACACCGGCAGCGCCTGGTGGGCACGCGCCCCGTGGAATGCGATGCGGGCGCCGGCGGTGAGGCCGGCGGCCAGTCGGCGCAGGCGCTCGCCTTCGGTGCCCTGCCCCACCACGTGCAGCCGCGCCCGCGGCAGCGTGGAGGCGATGCGCTCGAAGGCGAGCAACACGCGCTCGACGCTCTTCTCGCGGTCGAGGCGGCCCACGGAGAGCAGGACGGGATCGGTGGGATGCCAGCCGAGCTGGAGGCGTGCGCGGGCGCGCGCGCCCGGCCGGAAGACGTCGAGGTCCAGCCCGGTGGGCACCACCGCGATGGGCGTCCGCACGCCCCGCGCCTGCAGCTCGTCACGCACGACCGCCGAGGGTGCGATCACGGCGTGGGCGCGCGCGGCGAAGCGCGTGCTCATGCGCACCGCGGCCGCTTCCACGAGCGCGCGCCGCAGGGGCACGTAGTGCGCGTACTTCTCGTAGCGCGTGTGGTAGGTGAACACGAGCGGCCGTCCCCCCGCGCGCGCGAAGCGGCCGGCGGCGGGCCCGAGGAGAAAGGGATGGTGCGCGTGGAAGACGTCGAAGTCCAGGCGGCGTACGAGAGCGCTGATGCGCGGCGCGTATGGCACCGCGAGCGGAAACTGCGGATAGGTGGCGGCCGGGATCGACGGATAGCGCACGATGCGCGTGACCTCGCTCTCGTCGCCGGCGAAGCGCGGCGCGAAGACCCAGGGCTCATGGCCGCGAGCGGCAAGGCCGCCGCGCAACGTTTCCACCGAGATGGTGACGCCGCCGCAGAAGGGCAGATAGTTGTTCGTGAAGAGTGCGATGCGCACCGGAGGCCCCGTCAGGCTTTGTTGTACTTCTCGAAATCCTCCGGCTTGATGTTCTGCAGCCACTCCCGAAGCTGCTCGGGATCGTCGGCCTTCACGGGCTCGCCGCCCTCCTTGGCGACCTCCATCTTGCCCGCCTTCGGGAAGACATCTTCCTCCACGTAGATGGGCGCCGCCACGCGTAGGGCGAGCGCGATGGCATCCGACGGGCGCGAGTCCACCGTGTATTCTGCGTTGCCGACCTTGAGGTGGAGGACGGCGAAGAAGGTGTTCTCCTTGAGATCGGTCACGACGACCTTCACCACTTGCGCCTCGATCGTCTCCAGGATGTTCTTGATGAGGTCGTGCGTCATGGGGCGCGGGGTGGCGATCTTCTCGAGCTCGAGCGCGATGGCGTTGGCCTCGAAGATCCCCACCCAGATGGGCAGCGACCGCTTCTCGTCCTCGTCGCGCAGGATGATGATGGGCATGTTGGAAACGGGATCGAGCGCCAGGCCGCGCACCTTCATCTCGACAAACATACGGCCTCCTCCGGTTGCGACGCGAGCGTTCCGCGCAAGCTGTGCGGCAGCGCTTCGGCGATGGTGAGCCGGGTGATGTCCCCGACGGCCACGCGGCCCTGGCCGTCGAAATTCACGACGCGATTACAGCGGGTGCGGCCGGTCAGCTCACCTGCCCGCTTCTTCGACGCGCCCTCCACCAGCACCTCCACCTCGCGCCCTTCGAGGAGCCGGCTGCGCTCGGCCGCGATGCGGTTGACGGTGTCCAGCAGGCGCGTGTTGCGGGCGGCCTTCACCGGCTCGTCCACCTGCTCCGGCATGTCGGCGGCGGAAGTGCCCGGCCTGCGTGAGTAGCGGAAGGCGAAGACGTTGTCGTAGCGCACGCGCTCCACCATCTCGACGGTGGCCGCAAAGTCGTCTTCGGTCTCGCCGGGAAAGCCGACGATGAGATCGGTGGAGAGCGCCATCTCCGGCACCGCGGCGAGGATCTCGTCGATGAGCTCCAGGTACCGCTCGCGCGTGTAACCGCGGTTCATGCGCTCGAGGATCCGGTTGGAGCCGGACTGCAGCGGGAGGTGGAACCACTCGCACACCTTCGGCACGTCCCGCATGGCCCGGATGAGGGCGGGCGTCAGGTTGTAGGGGTTCGAGGTGGTGAAGCGGATCCGCTGCAGACCTTCCACGTCGCTCACGCGCGCGAAGAGCTCCGCGAGGTCCGTGGGCGGCGTGAGATCGCGCCCGTAGGCGTTGACCGTCTGCCCGAGGAGCGTGATCTCGCGCACCCCTTCCGCCACCAGCCCGCGCACCTCCGCCACGATCGACTCCGGCGTGTGGCTGCGCTCGCGTCCGCGTGTGCGCGGCACCACACAGAACGTGCAATGCTTCTCGCACCCTTCCATCACGGTGACGAAGGCCTTGAGGCGGCCGACCGCCGCGGGCTTGGCGGTGATCTTCACCAGCGGCGCCTCGCCCGTCTCCAGGAGAGGCCGGCGCTCGCTCCGAGCACGCTCGACGAGCTCACCCACGCGGGCGATGGCGGGCGAGCCGAACACGAGATCGACGTAGGGGGCGCGCTGCTGGATCACGGATTGCTGCAATTGCGCCATGCAGCCCATCACACCGAGCACGAGCTCGGGGCGGCTTGCCTTCAGCTCGCGCAGGCGCCCGAGCTTGGAGAACACCTTGTCTTCGGCCTTCTCGCGGATGGCGCACGTGTTGACCAGGATGAGATCGGCGTCCGTCTCGTTGTCGGTGAGCTCGTACGACTGCTCTCGGAGCAGGCCGGCCACCCGCTCGGAGTCATACTCATTCATCTGGCAGCCGTATGTGATCAGGTGAAGCTTGGGCATTCGTCGTCCGAGAAACCTAGATTTGACGCTCGGTTGACCGTAACATCCGGTCTACGTTTAGTCAAACTTACCACGGCGGATTACCCCGTCTATGCGCCCGCGCGCGGGACCGCGGACTCCTCGAACACGCCGATGCGGCGGAACTTGTCGTAACGCTCCGCCACCAGCACCGCCGACGATTTGCCATCGAAGTCCCAGAGCTGCTGGCGGAGGGCGGTCTTCAGCTTGTCCGCCGCACCTTCCCAGTCGCGATGGGCGCCACCGACGGGCTCCGGCACGATGGCGTCGATGACTCTCAGGCTGAGGAGATCGGGCGCGGTCGTCTTCATCGCCTCCGCCGCCTCCGGCGCCTTCGCGGCGTCGCCCCACAGGATGGCCGCGCAGCCCTCGGGCGAGATCACCGAGTACACCGCGTGCTCGAGCATCAGCACGCGGTTGCCCATGCCGATGGCGAGCGCGCCTCCGCTGCCGCCTTCG
>JBKKCN010000703.1:0-3281 GCA_046712525.1 Candidatus Rokuibacteriota bacterium | reverse complement strand
ACGGCGATGCGCACGCGGCCCTACTTCAGAGCCGCGGCGATCTTGCGAAGCTGCTCGGCGTGATCGAGATCGTGCAGCCGCGTGAACAGCAGCGTCTCCCGCCAGTTGAGCGGGCCGAAGAAAGGATGCTCGATCTTGCGCTCGAGATGGCCGTTCGCGTCCGCGCTGAGCACGCGCTCGAAGAACGCGGTGCGCTCTTTCGCCAGCAGCGCCAGCCACGCGGCGGCAGTGCGCAGCGGCGCCCCCTCGGCGCCCTGGTCTTTCGGTCGCGGCGGCAGCGGCTGGCCGTCTATCGCCGCGATGACGCCGCCGCCGAAGTAACCGTGAGCGGCGAGCACGTGCGCCATCACCTCGTTACCGCTCCACTCCTTCGGATCCGGCCGCTCGCCGAACCGGGCGGGCGGCACCGCCGACGCGGCCGCGCCCAGCTCCGCGGTCGCCGCCTGGATCTTCTCCACGATGCCGGCGGGCGTGAGCTTGGCGGCCTGGGCGACGAGATAGCCACGGATACGCTGCTGTTCTTCAGTCATGTCGTGCCTTCCTCTCGCGTATGTCGAGATGCGTGTCGCGTCGTGCGGTCGTTGGGCGAAGTCTAGCAGCGACGCTCTAACGAAGACTTGACGGTGTATCCAATATGATGGACATTAAATCCATCATGGGAGACACGACGTCCGACCTGAACCAGCGCATCGCCGAGCGCGTGCGCGAGCTGCGAGCGGCGCACGGCCTCTCGCTCGACGCGCTGGCCGGCAAAAGCGGCGTGAGCCGATCGATGATCTCGCTCATCGAGCGTGGCGAAAGCAGCCCCACCGCGGTGGTACTGGAGAAGCTCGCCGCCGGTTTGGGCGTCATGCTGGCCTCGCTGTTCGATGCGCCGGCCGCCGCGGCCCACGCGCCCAGCGGCCCCGTGGCGCGGCGTGATGACCAGCCGCAGTGGCAAGACCCGGCCTCGGGTTACCTTCGCCGAAACGTCTCGCCGCCGGGCGTGCCGCAGCCGATGAAGATCGTCGAGGTACATTTCCCGCCCGGGGCGCGCGTGGCTTTCGAAACCGGCGGGCGCGGCGCGCGCGTGCACCAGCAGGTGTGGGTGCTCGAAGGCGCCATCGACATCACGCTGGGCGTGGAGCGCCACCGGTTGCGCGAGGGTGATTGCCTGGCCATGCAGCTCGACCGCCCCACGATGTTCCACAACCCCACCCGCAAACCCACGCGCTATGCCGTGGTGATCGCGGGCGACACCTCCTCGCGACGATGAGCATCCCCACCTGGTCGCTGCGACGGCTGCACGCGCTCGATGACGCGCAGATCGACGGGCTCGCCGACGTGTTGATCGACTGCGTCGAAGGCGGTGCGTCGGTGAGCTTCATGCACCCGCTGCCGCGCGAGCGCGCCGTGGCCTTCTGGCGCCGCGTGGCGCAAGGCGTGGCCGCGGGCGAACGCGCACTGCTGGTTGCCGAAGATTCGCGGGGCGTGTGCGGCACCGTGCAGCTGGTGCTCGACCAGCCCGAGAACCAGCCGCATCGTGCCGAGCTATCGAAGATGCTCGTGCATCGCCGCGCACGCCGCCAGGGGCTGGGGGCGGTGCTGATGCGGGCCGCGGAAGCCACGGCGCGCGAATGCGGCAAGACGCTGCTGGTGCTCGACACCGCCAGCGGCGACGCGGAACGGCTGTACGAGCGCCAGGGCTGGGTGCGTGTGGGTGCGATCCCCGGCTATGCTTTGCTGCCGCACGGCGGGCTGTGCGGTACGACGGTGTACTACCGAAACCTCCGAGGTTAGTTCGAGCACCACAGGATCACTGAGGAGCATCGAGATGAAATCCGTGCAGCGTGGGCAAGGCACTTTGGAGGTTGAGGTGGCCAACGTATCGCCGTCTAGCTTCTAGCTGTTGGTGGAGGGACGCGAGCGCTTCGTGCCATTCAAAGACTTCCCATGGTTTCGGGACGCGACGATTGCGGAACTGACGAATGTGCTATTGCCGAGTCCGCATCATCTGTACTGGCCGGCCTTGGATATTGATCTCGCCGTCGACTCCCTGGATCACCCCGAGCGATATCCACTCATGAGCGGTACGCGGCCGAACAAGCGCTTGCCGCCGGCGAAGGCGGGACGAACGCCCCAACGCACACGAACACGGCGGCCGCGCCTTCGCGGCTGAAGCGCGGACGTTAGGCGGCCCCAGACACCGTGCGAGGTCAGCGTCGATCGGGGGGACAGGGGTATCTTGCTCTTTGCTCACCATACTGAGTAAAATTACTCATCACCATGAGTACCGCACCCGCTCCCCTCTTTCAGCGGAACTCCGCCGCTGTGCTCGCCGCCCGCCTGGGCGAGCCGCGGCGATTTCTGCAGGTGGTGGCCGGCCCGCGCCAGGTCGGCAAGACTACGCTGGTGCAGCAGGTGCTGGCCGAGTTCGACCGTCCCCACGTGTTCGTCTCCGCCGACGAACCCGCCTTACGCGACGCAGCCTGGCTCGCCACGCAGTGGGAGCGCGCCCGTCTGCTGGCGAAGGACGCCGGAAAGCGGGGCGCCGTGCTGGCCCTGGACGAGGTGCAGAAGGTCCCCGGCTGGTCGGAGGCGGTCAAACGCCTCTGGGACGAAGACACCCGCGCTCGCCTGCCGCTGCGCGTGGCGCTGCTCGGCTCGGCGCCGCTGCTCATGCAGCGTGGGCTGTCTGAAAGCCTGGCCGGGCGCTTCGAGATCCTGCACCTGCCGCACTGGTCCTTCGCTGAGATGCGCAAAGCCTTCGGGTATTCGCTGGAGCAATACCTCTACTTCGGCGGCTATCCCGGCGCCGCGCCGCTGGCGGGCGATCCGGCCCGGTGGCGGCGTTACCTGCTCGATGCGCTCGTCGAGACGACGATCTCGCGCGACGTGCTGCTGCTCACCCGTGTGGACAAGCCCGCACTCCTGCGGCGATTGTTCGAGCTGGGATGCCGGTATTCGGGGCAGGTGCTCTCGTACACCAAGATGCTCGGCCAGCTCCACGACGCCGGGAACACCACCACGCTGGCGCACTATCTAGAGTTGCTGGCCGGAGCGGGGATGCTCACGGGCCTGCCCAAGTTCGCCGGTGCGGCCGTGCGCAGTCGCGGCTCCAGCCCCAAGCTGCAGGTCTTCAACACGGCGCTGCTCACCGCGCAGTCCGGGCTCACGCCCGCCGAGGCCCGCGCCGACGGCGAGTTCTGGGGGCGGCTGACCGAATCTGCCGTGGGGGCGCATCTGGCCAACGCCGCGGCCTGCGGCGTGTGCGAGCTGTTCTATTGGCGTGAGGGCAACCG